>DUOU01000108.1 GCA_012838685.1 Bacteroidota bacterium
AGAAAAGGGGACTGTTGTCTTCATTGTAGTTCCTGATCTCCGTCTGGCCATCTTCACCTATCAGAAATGCGCCCGAAGCTTCGGTACCGAACCATTTCCTGTTGCCACCGTCAATCGCTATCGAAGTGATTGTTTCTGTTCCTAAGAGGAAATCCGCGATCTCGGTTCCGTCGTTTCTCCTTATTTTTGGCCGTATCGCGAAAATATCGCTTTCAAAAACCTTTCCGGGATTGTAATAGACCATAGGCCCCCGGTCGGTTCCCACCCAAATCGCCCCATCAAGATCTTCGGCTATTGAAAACAGGTTTCTAAAGGTTGCTCCTTTCTGGTCGGTCACGGTCAGTTCAACATATCTGTCGTCGTTGAAATTATCCGGTGTTGAGTTGTCATCCAGCACATAAATCCCCTTTCCGGGGAGAAGAATCCATTTGTGGCCTTTGGATGAAACTATCATATCGCCCAACCTGTTGGCTCCTACATTATTGGGAAAGACAACCCAGCTTCCATCGGCTTTAAGCACTTTTATATTGGCCTGAACCATGGGCTGAACCATCCAAAGGTTTCCCCCGGGGTCGAACGCCAGCCCCGTTACCCTTTCGGTATTCCCCATCGATATGGCCTCAACAGGGGAGTTGTTCGCCCTGTAATCCCTTACTATTTCCAGCTCCTGCCCCATAAGTTTATATTCAAGCAGCCCCGTTCCATAGGTGGAGACAAATATCCTGGATCGGTCGGTCGGATCCACAACCGCCCTCATGGCGTCAAAGTGCGCGGGAGAGGATGAAGCGGTCCAACGGTAACCGCTGTTCGCCGATATGGCGGCCTCTTTTCCCATATTGCCCCAGGAGGGGGTAACCCCGCCTCCCGTGATCACGGTGATCCCGTTGTCCGAAAATATGTTGGCCCCGTTGTTGAAGGCCGGTCCGGGCAAGAGATAGGATCTGTAATTGCCGCCCGCTTCCCTCCTCACCAGGCCATTCAGGGTGTCCGCGATCCAGATATCGCCGTTGTCCCGGATAGCCCTTAACGCCGACATCTCCCCCCAAGGATAGGAAAAGTAGGTGTCTGTCAGTTCCCCCAGGGTGTTGAACGACAGTATTTTGGTTTCTCCGCTCACAATAAATCCATCGGAGTGGATATCCGCTGAAACGATGTTGAATCCTGTTTCGTTGTGGCAAAGCGAAGCTGAGCAACCGTCGACCACATAGAGCCGATCGCCCCCGCCACCATCAACCTTCATGTTGACGTACAGCCTGTTTCCCGAGAACAACGCAACGTTATATACGGCGGTTGGCATCGGCAAGAGATCGACAAGTTCCCAGTTGCCGAAAAAGGAGAGTCCCTCTACCCCCAGCGTCGCCTTAAAAAGACCATTGTCGGTGGCCGCGAAGACCTCTCCGTCCCCAATGGCCAGATCGTTCACGGCGTTGTAACCTCCACCGGGGCCGGGTCGCCATGTATCTTTCACCTCATCCCTGACAATATCCAGAACAACGATCCCAAAGTCGGTCGCCATATAGGCAAAATTGTCCCGGCACCTGATTCTGTTTATTTTTTTGGGGGCGTCGATATTTTTTTTCAGAATATCGGCTATGTTGGTTATTCGGTTTCCCCTGAGAAGGTCAACGTTCCCGTTGTTATAGGCTATCACGAGTGTCCGCCGTTCGGGGGACCAGCCTATGGAGGAGATCCCTACATCCGACAAACCGTTGACTTTGGACAACTTGCGGGTTTCGTCGTATTTTTTATCGTATATCAGGAGAGAGGAGCCGTTCGAGGAAAAAACCATACCGTCCGCGACGGCGACATCGTATGAAAGGTCGTATCTCAGATGGTCACTCCAAACGCCTACCGCCGACTGTGAGAAGGAGAGTCGCGATAAAAGAAATAAACAAAACAATGTTAATACTCTGGGCATAAGGAAGATATATTACGGCTCATCAAAAATGCCCGAAGTTTTTCAAACGCTCTCGCCCTATGGGAAATCTTGTTTTTCTCCGTTAAAGGCATCTCGGCGAAGGTTATGTCGCGACCTTCGGGCACAAAGATCGGATCATAGCCGAAACCTTCCCGGCCGCGGCGGTCAGAAATTATCGTGCCCTCCACTATCCCCTCAAAAAGATGCTCTTCCCCTCCGATTATCAGCGCGATAACCGTGCGGAACCTGGCCTTTCTGTTCTCCTTCCCTTTGAGCATCAGCAGCAGTTTGTCGATGTTGGCGTCGGAATCTTTGTTCTCTCCGGCGAACCTGGCCGAATTGACTCCGGGCATCCCGTTCAACGACTCCACCTCCAGTCCGGTATCATCGGCAAAAACATCCCTGCCTGTTTTTTCGTGCACATACCTGGCCTTTTGCAGGGCATTTCCCTCAAGGGTGGGAGCTGTCTCCGGAATATCTTCGGTTATGTCGGCATCCTTCAGCCCTTTAAGAACAAAACTGTTGCCCAGTATATTGTTGATCTCAGTTACCTTGTGGGAGTTGTTTGATGCGAATAGCAGTTCCATATCTAAAACAGTGTTGTCGCGAAAATAAATAAAAATGTTTCTGTTTGGGACTGAATCTATAAATTGGTATTTTTGGGCATCTTTTGGGCGAACGATCTATACGGCAATGATTCACAAACATCTACTCCTTCTATTGTTGACAATAACAACGCTGCTTCCCTGCCGCGACGTTGGCGCCCAATCAGCGGAGTGGATCGATGCCCCGGTCCTTGAATTGATAGTCATTAACGGCGATTCGGTCATAACCGTTCCAAAAGGCTTTTCCGTTGAGGAGATGACACTGACACACAAGACCAACAACATAGGCATAAGGATGTCGACGGGCGACTCTTTGATTTTTCAATACTATCTGGAGGGTTTTGACGATGATTGGGGGTTATGGTCGGACGCCAACGTCAAGGAATATACCAGGCTTCCAGCCGGGGATTACAAGTTCAGGGTCAGGTATACCAACTTGGGCAGCTTTGCCGGAGAGATGGTTGTGGTAAAGTTTAAGGTCTTGCCGGCATGGTATGAAACCTCTATGGCGAACATCTCCTTTATTATTCTGTTTATCATGCTGTTATGGGCAACTTACGCCCAACTCAGGCTACGGTTCGCCAAAACACGATATATGCTTGAGCAGATAATAAACACGCGTACGGAGGATCTTATAATCGAGAAAGATAAAACCGAAAGTCTGCTCGCCAACGTGCTGCCCAAGAATACGGCCACGGAGATTATGGAAAAGGGCAAGGCTACAAAAATGAAGTATAACTTTGTCACTGTTCTGTTTTCTGATATACAGGGTTTTACCAAGATCGCCGAACAGATGAATCCCGAGGTTCTGATAGATGAGCTCGACAGCTTCTTCTTCTACTTTGACTCGGTGGTGGAACGTTTGGGTATCGAAAAGATCAAAACAATTGGCGATGCCTATATGTGCGCCGGAGGTATCCCGGAAAAAAACCGCACCAACCCCATAGAGGTTACCCTGGCGGCACTGGAGATGCAAAAATATATGGAACAGCTCAAAAGCACATCGTTGAAAGAGGGGATACAACATTGGGATATCAGGATCGGGATACATACCGGAACGGTTATTGCCGGCGTTGTGGGCCATAGAAAATTATCCTACGATATCTGGGGCGATACGGTGAATACGGCAAGCAGGATGGAGTCGTCAGGAGAGGCCGGCAAGATAAACATCTCCGGAACAACCTACGAGTTTGTCAAAGACTTTTTTATATGCCGTCACCGGGGCAAGATGCCGGTCAAATACAAAGGTGAGCTCGATATGTATTTCGTTGAGGGGATAGTTCCGGAATTGAGGGACAGCGAAGGCAAGCCCAACGACAAGTTTTTTCTCCATCTGCAGAAAATAAGACTGCAAGATGTTGAAGATATTGTTCTCAAGATGTTCGAAGAGGAGGCTCCCCCTAACTTATATTTCCATAACTACTATGTTGTCAGCGATATCTGCGATCAGGTAGATTTAATAGCCAATGCGGAACAGCTGCCCGAAGAGGATTTCGTGAATCTCAAACTGGCGGCAATGTTCCTTTACACAGGTTATATCTATGATTATGACAACGCGATGGATGCCTCCTGTTCCCTAGCTGAGAGTACCTTGCCCAAACTGGGTTTTGACCAGAACAATATTACGGAGGTCAAGAGGCTGATCAGGAACTCTTTCAACAATAAAATAGAGAAAGAGGCCGACAAGATACTGCACGACGCCAGGTACAACTACCTTGGAAGAGTGGATTATATATATCTATCGGATCGCTTGTCAAGAGAGGAGGCGGAAAACGGAAAATCCCTGTCCCGTCAGGAGTGGGCAGCAACTCAGGCCGACATGCTGCGGAAACACAATTTTATCACAAATAGCGCGACAATGATGCGAAGTGTCTCCATCGAAGAGCAATTGGCGGCATTAAGAAGCTGATTTTTTAATGTAATATTCTCTTGGTATCTGTGCGATTTTCAACTATAAAAAGTTACCTTTGCACGATTATAACAAAATGTTGTCATGAAAAATATAGATTGGGATAATTTGGGTTTTGGTTACATCAAGACCGATTACAATGTCAGATGTGTGTACAAGGACGGAAAGTGGGGAGAACTTGAGGTATCCGATTCCGAATATATCAATCTCCATATCGCGGCAACATCGATCCACTACGGACAGGAGGCTTTTGAAGGGCTGAAAGCATACACTTGCAAAGACGGGAAGATCAGGGTATTCCGTTGGGAGGAGAACGCGAAGCGCATGTATTACACCGCTGAGGGTATCAGAATGGCTCCCGTACCGGTAGAACTCTTCAAAGAGGCGCTGTTCAAGGTTATCAAGCTCAACAAAAGGTTTGTGCCCCCCTACGGCACCGGTGCCTCTTTGTACATAAGGCCCATACTTTTCGGCACAGGTGCCGAGATAGGAGTCAAACCGGCAAAAGAGTATACATTCATAATATTTGTGATGCCTGTGGGCTCCTATTCCAAAGATGGGATCAAACCGATAGATAATTATATTTGCCGGGATTTCGACAGGGCCGCGCCTCTTGGTACCGGGAGTTTCAAGGTGGGCGGCAACTACGCCGCGAGCTTGAGGGCGATGGAGCAGGCCAAAAAACTCGGTTATTCAAGTCTTATATTTCTGGACGCCAAAGAGAAGAAATATGTCGATGAGTGTGGTCACGCCAATTTCTTCGGTATAAAAAACGACACGTACATCACGCCAAAAACCTCAAAGACAATCTTAAACTCCATAACAAACATGAGTTTGGTGACCATTGCCGAAAGCCTTGGCCTGAAAGTTGAAAGGAGGAACATTCCCGTTGAGGAGCTATCAACCTTCACCGAGGCCGGCGCATGCGGAACCGCGGCGGTCATTACACCGGTGAAAAGGATAATTGATCCCGAAACCAATACTGTCTACGAGTATTGCGAGGACGATAAGCCGGGACCATGGACAACTAAACTTTACAACAAGTTGGTAGGTATCCAGCATGGCGATGAACCCGATGAGTTCGGGTGGATGACAACTATTGAGTAATTTTCGTTAAATGGCAAGAACACAGGAAGATCTATCAAAAACACGACTGCGGAGCTCCTATATCTCTCTTGTGGTAAGTGTTTCGTTGGTGCTTTTTATGTTGGGTATTCTGGGCCTTGTCTTGATCAACGCCAAGGAGTTGTCGGATTACTTCCGCGAGAGCCTCTCCTTTTCCGTTATGTTCGATGATACGGCACGGGAGGCGGATATAAGGATGATGCAGAAAGATCTGGATGCCAAGGAGTATGTCAAGTCAACCCAGTATATTTCCAAGGAGGAGGCCGCCACCAAGATGCAAGAAGAGCTGGGGGAAGATTTTATCTCCTTCTTGGGCGACAACCCTCTGCCCGCATCGATCGACGTCTACCTGTTATCCGATTATACGGGGCCCGACTCTGTGGCCAAAATAGAGAGTTATTTGCGCGAATACCCGTTCGTGGAGGATATCTATTACCAGGAGTCGCTGCTCTTCCTTATAAACGACAACATTAAAAAGATTAGCCTGTTTTTGTTGATCATAAGTCTCTTCCTGTTCCTGATAGCGTTGACAATAATAAACAATACCATACGTCTGTCGGTCTATTCAAAACGATTTATAATAAGAACAATGCAGCTTGTCGGGGCGACTAGGGCCTTTATCAGAAAACCTTTCATACTTCAGGGCATCTTGCACGGGTTTATAGCTTCACTGCTTTCCCTTACCCTATTGATGGGACTGATACTTCTTGTTGAAAAGGGATTCTTCTCCATGTTTTCCATGGAAAACACGATATTATTGGTTTTTCTGGGTGTATTGATAATAGTCATCGGCATTGTGATCAATATAATATCGACATTTTTCTCCGTGAACAAATATCTGAGGATGTCTGATGATAAACTTTATTATTAAGATCCCGTTTTTAAAAAATAGTGAATATGGCAAAAAAAACAGATACCAACGATAATACCAACTTTGCTTTGGGCAAAGAGAATTACAAGTTACTGGCGATAGGTTTCTGCATTATCGTGCTTGGTTTTTTATTGATGATGGGCGGTAAATCCGACGATCCAAACCAGTTCAGCGAGGAGATATTCAGCTTCAGGCGTATTACCCTGGCCCCCATAGTGGTTCTGGCGGGTTTCGCTTTTGAAGTATGGGCCATCATGAAAAAGCCCAAAAAAAACGAAGAAGACAAAAAGCAATAAAAGAGTATGGACTGGATTGAGGCGTTGGTGCTGGGTTTGATACAGGGTTTGACAGAATTTCTTCCGGTAAGCAGCTCAGGCCATCTGGAGATCGCCAAACACATTTTTGGCGTTGATCACGAGACAAGTTTTTACTTTACCGTTGTTGTGCACGGAGCCACCGTTCTAAGCACAATAGTAGTATTTTGGTCGGAGATAGTTGCCCTGCTAAAAGGTTTTTTTAAGTTCAGGATGAACGAAGAGACCGATTATATCCTGAAGATAGTGGTTTCAATGGTGCCTGTCGCCATTGTGGGGCTGTTTTTCAAGGACTCGGTTGAAGGGTTGTTTGACGGAAACATGTTGTTTATCGGGTTGATGCTTCTTGTTACGGCCACCCTTCTCGGGATAGCCCATTTCATAAGAAAAGGCACAAGAGAGATAAATTATCTGGATGCCTTGATTATCGGGCTAGCGCAGGCCGTTGCCACCATACCCGGCATATCAAGGTCAGGAGCGACCATAGCAACGGGCCTGATGATCGGGACAAACAAGGAGAGCCTCGCGAAGTTTTCCTTTCTGATGGTACTGGTACCGGTTATTGGGGCCAACCTTTTGGAGTTGGTTTCCGGTCCGGTTATCAGTGAAAACATATCATGGGGTGTTTTGCTCGTAGGCTTTGTCTCCGCGTTTCTGTCCGGATTTTTGGCCTGCAAATGGATGATCGAATTGGTGAAAAAAAGCAAACTAATCTGGTTCTCCGTATATTGTGTCATTATAGGACTGGTTACTATACTTTTAGGTTAATTGTTCCAATATAGTTTTTGAGCGCGGTACCCATTTCATCCGAAAATATGACAGATCAAACTCTCTGTACGGATCGCGGGGTCAAAGTGTTCTGATTATCGGGTAGGCAAGAATGATGGAATCAGAAAAAAAATCGATTTTTGAGGAGGGACAGATACTGCTGTTCGATAAGCCGTTGTACTGGACATCATTTGATCTGGTGAACAAGGTAAGAATAATGATCAGATCGGCTTTGGGAATAAAAAAAATCAAAGTCGGCCATGCCGGCACACTGGATCCCCTGGCGACGGGGCTGATGGTTATCTGTACCGGAAAAGCGACCAAGATGGTCAACAATTTGATCGGACTCGACAAAGAGTATATAGCCACAATTTTCCTCGGAAAGACCACCCCCTCCTTTGATCTGGAAACCCCGATAGATGCCGTATTTCCAACCGACCATATAACAAAGGAACTGGTTGAAGCGACATTACGGAAGTTTTTGGGAAAAAATGAACAAATGCCCCCATCCCACTCGGCAAAGTCCATTGATGGCAAAAGAGCCTATGAATACGCCAGGAAGGGGATAGACAAAGAGTTGAAACCTTCAGTGATAGAGATCTTTGATATTGAATTGCTTGACTACAATTTCCCGGAGATAAAAATCAGGGTCCATTGCGGTAAAGGGACATATATAAGATCCCTCGCGAGGGATATTGGTCTGGCCCTGGAGAGCGGGGCATATCTCTCCTCTTTGGTAAGAACATCTTCCGGCCCCTATAAGCTTGAAGATGCGTTTAATTTGGAAGATTTTGAATTTTTTTTGACACAAACGAAACAAAGCTGAAATTATTCCGTATAATATAATTTTATGGCATAAATGTCTTGATGACTTTTTGTTAAAAAGTTTGTAACAGATTTATTATTATAACATGCGTTGTATTCGCATTAGAAGAAAAAAGGAGTTTGGAGAATGAAGTTATCACAATTCAGGTACAACCTGCCACAAGAGCTTATCGCTCAATATCCGGCAAAAAACAGGGATGAATCCAGATTATTGGTACTGAACAAAAAGAACGGTGAAGTTGAACACAAGGTGTTTAAGGATATCGTCGATTATTTCAATGAGGACGATGTTCTGGTTTTCAACAACACCAAGGTTTTTCCCGCGAGACTGTTTGGAAACAAGGAAAAAACCGGTGCCGAGATAGAGGTCTTTCTGCTCAGAGAACTGAACAAGGAGCAGCGTTTGTGGGATGTGTTGGTTGATCCCGCCAGAAAGATAAGAATTGGCAATAAACTATACTTTGGGGAAGATGATTTTTTGGTGGCCGAAGTTATTGACAACACCACCTCAAGGGGGAGAACATTGAGGTTTTTGTTTGACGGCCCGTATGAGGATTTTAAGAAAACTCTTTACAGTTTGGGAGAGACCCCTCTACCAAAATTCATAAACAGAAGAGCCGAGCCGGAAGACAGTGAAAGGTACCAGACAATTTTCGCCAAGGTCGAAGGTGCCGTTGCCGCCCCCACCGCGGGACTACATTTCAGCAGGGAACTTCTTAAACGTCTTGAAATCATTGGCACACACTTCGCCGAAATCACCCTTCATACGGGTCTCGGCAACTTCAGGAGTGTTGACGTGGAGGATCTTACCAAACATAAAGTCGACTCGGAGAGAATCATTATCCCCGATAAGTGCGTCGAAATCGTCAATAAAGCGAAAGATGACGGAAACAAAATTTGCGCGGTTGGAACCACTGTCGGCAGAACCCTTGAAAGTTCGGTATCTACGACAGGTTACTTAAAACCGTTTGATGGGTGGACAAACAAATTTATTTTTCCTCCATACGAATTCAATGTGCCCAACATGATGATCAGCAATCTCCAGCTTCCCTGCTCAACCCTGTTGATGATGGTGGCCGCTTTCGGTGGTTATGATACCGTGATGGAAGCTTACCACACCGCTGTCAAGGAGGAGTACAGGTTCGGAACCTACGGCGATGCGATGTTAATTATTTGAGGAAGACCTTAAATCTATGCGGATTAACGGTCCGCATGGCGCCAAATAGTCCCCGAAAATTGAAAAATAGCCGGTTTACTGGCATATTTTTGACGTTTTTGACCATGTTTATCGATAAATTTTGACCCTTTTTTCACCGATTTTACACATTTAGTGTAAAAATTAATTTTACCGTTTTTTGCGGACTGTTTACTGTTTCTATAAATTTATTTTTGGGTCAAGCTTTGTTTTGATTTCGTTAACTTTTTCATATTTAGATATTTATCTTTATATGGATTTTGCTTTTTTTTATATTCTTTTCCCTCGTTCCTGGTTTACCTTTTAAA
>DUOU01000109.1 GCA_012838685.1 Bacteroidota bacterium
TCTGGCAGGGCAGGAGCTGCCTTAACCAGATCGGCGCATGCCTGATCAATAGCGACCGGATCAAATGAGGCGGTTATACCGATATTTGGCACCATGGGGTAGTCATTAAACTCCCAGCAATCGCAGTTCGGTGAAACATCCAGAACAAAGTTTATATGGAACGCGGGTTTGTCCTTAACAACAGCGTAACAGTACTCTGCTATCCTTTTGCAAACAAGTTCCGAGGCGTTGCTCCATACTGCCTGTGCGGCTTCGTACTGGCATACCGCCACGCACTGCCCACATCCCGTACAAATATTATAGTCGATAACCGCCTTTTTATCGATAACTTTTATAGCCTTCTGTGAACAGTATTTTTCGCAGATACGGCAACCGATACAGTTGTTGGGATCAATTTTTGGAGAGGAGGCGGAATGGAGAAACAGTTTTCCGCCTACCGAGGCGCAGCCCATGCCCAGATTTTTCAACGCGCCACCGAAGCCGGTCATATCGTGTCCCTTGAAGTGGTTCATGGATATTATTATATCCGCATCGGCAACTGCGGAACCGATCTTGGCCGATTCGCAACATTCCATGTTGAGGGGAATCTCCCTGTATTCGGTGCCTTTGATACCATCGGCTATCACAATGGGACAGCCTGTGGCTATGGGGTTGTATCCGTTTTCGAACGCTGCTTCCAGATGCTCGGGGGCATTGGAGCGACGACCGTGGTAAAGGGTGTTGGCGTCGGTCAAAAAGGGTATGGCTCCCTTTTTTCTTACATACCTGACTACCGTGGCCGAGAAGTTGGGCCTGAGATAGGCCAGGTTCCCCGGTTCACCGAAATGTATCTTTATAGCCGTCATTTTTTTGTCGAAGTCAATTTGATCTATTCCCGCCTTTATCATCAGTCGTTCCAGTTTGTTCAGGAGGTTGCTGCCCGACTTGACCCTTAGATCCGTAAACCATACTTTTGATGCCATATCCCGATATTTGTAGTTATTATATTAAAATGCTATCAATTTCCAACACCCTACAGTATGTGTTTTTTATTAACCATCTGGGTGTTGATGTTGCCCCGCATATGCCAACCGTGGAATTTTTGGAGAACCAACTTTCCTTTATCTCCTGAGGGGAAGAGACGAAGTATGATTCCGGGTTGACGTTCTTGCAAATTGTGAACAGCATCTTGCCGTTGGAGCTTTCACGACCGCCGACAAATATAATTATATCATGTTTGGCGGCGAATTCTTTGAGATAGGGTTCGCGGTTGGATACCTGTCGGCAGATTGTATTGAACATCCGGAACCTGGCATCAATGTCGGTATAACCATTCGCCACTATTTTTTCTTTTATATATTCTGATATTCTGGCGTAACGTTCCAGCGACATAGTTGTCTGCGCGAAGAGAAAAACAGGTTTTGTAAAATCAATTTTATGGAGATCCTCTTTACCTGTTATTATTATCCCTTCGTTGTTGGTCTGTCCGAGTAGTCCAATAACCTCCGCATGTCCCGGTTTTCCGTAAATAACTATCTGGGCTTCCTCTTCGCGATTTGTTTCCCATATCTTTTTTATCCTGTATTGGAGTTTCTTCACGATAGGACAGGTGGCATCGATAATAGTGTTGCCGTTGGCTTCGGCTTTGGCGTACGTTTCCGGCGGCTCGCCATGCGCCCTGATCAGAATGTTGCATCCCCGGATGTTGTTGAACTCCTCCCGGCCAATAGATTTCAGTCCCAGTTCCGCCAGCCGGTGAACCTCCTCGTCATTGTGCACTATCTGTCCCAGAGAGAAGAGATCTGCTTTGTTGTTCAGCGCTTTCTCAGCTATCTCAACGGCCTTTTCTACCCCAAAGCAGAAACCTGAGTTGGCGTCTATCTCAATTTTCATCCAAATATTTTTCCAGAAGTTCTTCGAACCAGACCATCTGTTGTTTAATGGTCATCCTACTGTTGTCCAGGATCACGGCATCATCGGCCCGGCGCAACGGACTGATATCCCTGTTCTCATCGGTAAGGTCGCGCGCGATTATGTTGTTTTTTATCTCTTCCAGATCGACGCTCACCCCTTTGCCGGACAGTTCGTCGAACCGACGTTTGGCTCTGACATCTACCGACGCTGTCATAAATATTTTGATGTCGGCATCCGGGAATACCACGGTGCCGATATCCCTGCCGTCCATTACGATGCCCCTGTTGCCGCCAATGGAGCGCAGTATGGCTACCATATGGCTTCTGACCTCGGCAATGGCGCTGATCTGGCTGACGAAGCCCGAGACCTCGATGCCGCGAATCTTGGCTTCGACATTCTCACCGTTGAGCAATGTGACCTGTTCCCCGGAGATTTTATCCATCTCGAAGGATATTGCCACCTGGTTGATATCCTCGATGATGGCATCAACATTTATATTGTCGGCCCCTATGTACCCTTTTCGAAGGAAGTAGAGGGTGGCTGACCGGTACATTGAACCGCTGTCGATGTACAGGTACCCCAATTTTTTGGCTATAAGCTTGGCGAAGGTGCTTTTCCCGCACGATGAATACCCGTCTATCGCTATTGTTAGTTCTCTTTTCATCTGTTGTATAGTTTATCCATTTTGACTATCAGTGAGATATGTGTTGAGCCACCTGCCATGTGGATCGATTTTGCCAGTTCAATGTTGACCAGTGAGGTGTTGATCCCAAAACCCCAGTTGAAACCGATCCCTGATGCGGTATTGCCCGGGTAGAACTCCTTTCTCAAAAGATAGTTGTATCCCAGGCTTATATAAAAAGTTTCGACAGGTATTATTTCCATGCCTATAACAGTGTGGCGCAGAATATTGTCAACTATCTTTGAATTGGCGAAATATGTCGCATTCTCATTGCCCGTGTCGTGTATAAGGTTGTATTTCTCAAGGTGTACCAGTGTCAGCGAGAAACGGAGCGGCGCATATTCCAAACCTTGCGTCACCCCGGCTTCAATGCTGAAAGGGAGTTTCATCCGCTCCTCGCCAGCATATTTGGTCAACTGCATGCCCATGTTTTTGATAGTTAATCCGGCTGAAAACAGTCTATTTGGGCTGACGTAATTGGCGCCAAAGTCAAAAGCGAATCCAATGGAGGTGTATTTTTCGAGGTGGGAGAGTACCGGCTTGAAGGTAGCACCGACGGTGAAGGAAGAGTCTATCGCCCTGGAGTAGATTATGGGAAAAGTAAACTCTGAAGCGGTGAAATCACCGATGATGGTTCCTGTAGGGTCGGCCTCCGTAAATTTCCCGTAACTATAGAAAGCGACTCCTCCGGCGATATTGGCCTTTTCCGTGATTTGCTGACCGTAAAGAGCCAGGCCGTAATTGATCCCCGCAAAATAATTTACATAATCGAGCGCCAGTTGATGCGCCATCGTTCCTTTCAAAAGTGATGGGTTGTGGTAGCTAAGGTTAATGTTGTTACTGTTCAAAGAGACGTTGGTTCCTCCCAAAGAGGCCACCAGCCCCGAATGTGTCAGGTTCAGGAACTCATAGGTGTTGTCGCCTCCGATGGTCTGACCGTTCACAAATGAGGACAGCGATAACAATGCCGCTATTATCGTACTCCTTTTCAACATTAGGCAAATATAATAAAATCAACTTTCAGCGGACTGTTTTTTTGTCTTCAACTGGGCTAGGAGGAGTCCGCATATCACAACCACCATACCTGTTATGCTTCTGGATGTTAGTTGTTCGTCGAGTATAAAAAAGGAAAAAATAGCTGTCAGTACCGGTATAAAGTTGGTGAAGACGTTCGCGCGGGTGACACCTATATTCTTAACGGCTACAGCGAACAGGGCAAAAGCCCCCACCGAAGCGAAAAGCGCCAGCTTGGCGATAGGAAGGAGGTCTGCCGTCCCAATTTCACCGAAATTGATATGAGGCAGATCGGAGATCAAAAATATTGGCAGAAAGAGAATAGAGCCAAGGAAGTTCTGCATAAAAACGATAAAAAACGGGTTGTAGTTTTCCACAAGTTTTCCAAGAAAGATGCCGTAACCTACGGCGGAGAGTACCGCCATAAACAGGAGAGCCAACCCTTTGGGATTGTATACAAAAGCTCCCTCTTTGTTCAGGATAAAAATAAGAATACCGATAAACGACAGGGCGATACCCAAATAATTGATGATTCCAAGTTTCTCTTTGAGGAAGATCCATGCCGCTATCGCGATGACAATTGGTATGGTGGCTATGACGACTGAACCAACTGTGGCGGAGACAAGCGTTAAGCCATGACTTTCACCTAAGAAATATAGAAACGGCTCGCACACCGTCAACCAGAAAAAGAGCTTGAAGTCGCCCTTTTTTATTTTTTGGAATTGTTTGGTGATGAACAGGTAAACAACAATCAGTACAGTGGCAAGAACAAGTCTGGAAAACACGATTGTCATGGGCCTGAGTGTCTGGTTGGCCTCCTTGAACCAGATAAAGGAAAAGGCCCAGAAAACCATCGCCAGGAGTACGATAATATAAATCTTGAATTGTTTTGCCATAAGTTATATCATCAACTTTTAAAAGTCTGGTTGTTCCCGCTTTTGTGCCCCCAAAATATAATTTTGTTTCCCGTTCCCGGCGAGAACGCCCGCTAAACTAATGCATAAAAGTCAAACATTATCGTTGGAGATGGCGATTCTATCTTTTATTTTTGTTCCATTATTTATCGGTTTGTCCCGATAGTTGAAAACTTACTCTTTCCAACAATTGACAATATTTATATGGGTTACAGTTTTTTGAACGATTACAGCGAGGGGTGTGTCCCCGAAATTTTGGATATTCTGGGTCGGACCAACCATGCCCAGGAGGTTGGATATGGTGAAGATGCCCTTTGTGTCGAGGCCGCTGGTTTAATAAGGGGGGAGACCGGCTGTTTGAAAGCTGATGTTCACTTCGTAAGCGGTGCTACCCAGGCCAACAAGATCATCATCTCATCGGCATTGCGGCCATTTGAGGCGGTTGTTGCCGCCAACACGGGTCATATAGCCGTGCATGAAGCCGGTGCCATAGAGGCAACGGGACACAAAGTATGTACCGTTCCGACAGCTGACGGTAAGCTGATTCCGGAGTTGGTGGATCAGGTTGTGAAAACCCATATCGATGAGCACATGGTCAAACCCCGTATGGTCTATATTTCCAATACTACCGAGGTGGGGACGGTATATGTCAAAAAGGAGCTGACAGTGCTTAAGGAATATTGCGGGGCGAACAACCTTTATCTGTTTGTGGATGGGGCAAGATTGGCGCAGGCACTGACCTCAAAGGCCAACGATATCGCCATGAAGGAGTTCGCCGCCATACCTGACGTATTCTATATTGGGGGGACAAAAAATGGCGCCCTTCTGGGAGAGGCTATCGTGATCAACAATGAAAACATAAAAAATGATTTTCGCTTTAACCTCAAACAGAACGGTGCGTTGTTGGCTAAGGGCCGGATACTGGGGGCGCAGTTTATAGGTCTGTTTACCGATAATATCTTTTATAGGAACGGCGCTCATGCCAACAGTATGGCGATGAAACTGGCCGATGGCATTGAGGAGGCCGGTTTTGGATTCATGGCGGAGCCGGAAAGCAACCAGATATTCCCTATACTTCCGAACAGGGTAATCGAGAGCTTGCTGAAGGATTATAGGTTTTATCGCTGGGCCGACAATGGGGATGGAAGTTCCTCTATACGTTTGGTCACCTCCTGGGCTACCAAAGAGGATAAGGTTGACAGGTTTATAGCTGATCTAAAGTCGGCTAACCGGTGCGCGTGACGACGGCCTTAATTTCTTCCCGCTCCACAGAACAAGTTCTATTCGCGTTAAAAAATTAAAGCCGTTACCCTTAGGGACGGCCTTTTCTTTTTGGGTGGAAGATGGGATTCGAACCCACGACCTTCGGAACCACAATCCGACGTTCTAACCAACTGAACTACATCCACCGTTTAGGGACGCAAAAGTACGCTCATATTTTATATTATCAAAATTTCGGACTCAAATTATTTCTTTATTGCCTATCTTTGTGGCAAGATTTTTGATGTGTTGGTGCGGAATGATACAGAGGCTTTTTCGCCCATTTAATATCTAATTTAAATTGAAGAAGGTCAATATTATAGATAATATTTCAGGATTGCAGTCGTTCCAATTGCTGAAGTTTTTGATCTTTTTTATTGTCAGTGTCGCTTTAGCCAAGTTCAAATATACGCCGGCCGAGATAGGCCAGTGGGAGATGTTTCTGTTTATTGCCAGTCTGCTCAGTTTTTCATGGGTAACGGGTATAATACAGTCGTTATTGCCTCTATACCACCGAAACAGGTCGTTTCGTAAACTGGGAGACAATGGCATGGAAAAGTCACCCGAGATATTCAACGCGTTCCTGTTGTTGACCTACTTCTCGCTGATAGTTTTTTTGCTCGGACATATATCCAAGAACCATTTTTCGGTATTCAGTAACAGCGGAAACGTTCCATACCTGAACCTGTTGTTCCTGTATATATTGTTGAGCAGTCCCGTTTGTCTGATCGAATATATATATCTGCTCAACAACCGATCCTACCGGATTCTTCAATATGGTCTATATACCTTCACGGCACAGTTGATAATTATACTCATACCTATTATACTTCATAAGGACATTATTTACTCCGTTTACGGCTTGTTGATAATCTCGGGAGTCAGATGGGTGTGGCTGGTTGTTTTGCTCAGGAGATACGCCAGATGGGAGATATCGCCAGAATTTTTGAGAGAGCATCTCCATCTTGCCACGCCGTTGATAATCACGACTCTTGTGGGTGGATCGGCGCAGTACGTTGACGGGGTTATAGTAACAACCGTATATCGCGATCCATCGGTATTCGCGATGTTCAGATACGGTGCGAAAGAGTTTCCTCTGGCCACGATGCTTGCCGCAGGTTTGAGCAGCGCCATGTTGCCTGAGTTTTCAACGCGCGACAAGATGAAGGATGCTATGGATAAGATCAAAAACAAGTCAAAAAACCTTATGCACATCCTCTTTCCCGTAACCATGCTGACAATGTTTTTTACCAGGTGGATTTATCCCAGGTTGTTCGCGCCCGAGTTCCATGTGAGCGCTGGTGTCTTCATGGTCTATCTTTTATTGATTATACCAAGGATGGTCTTTCCCCATACCATCCTTATAGGAAGGAAAAGGACCAAGGTTACAATGGTGGCGGCTTTGATAGAGTTCGCTATTAACATACCATTAAGCTTGCTTATGATCCGTTGGGGATATGGTATAGTGGGCGTAGCGGTATCCACTCTTATAGTTTACATTATATCCAGAATATTTTTGATGGTTTACCTGTGGATGGCAATGAATATAAAACCAAAGGAATATATTCCCGTTAGAGTTTTCCTGATATATTCGGCGCTGATCACCTTGCTGTTCGTGTTGATAGACCACAGGATAATTGATTTCCATTAAAAATGGAGGTGGCCGGCATGGCGGTTACATGATAAGGGAACGGACGCCTTAATGGCAAACAGCGGCTCTGTGTTGAATTTTATCATGGGAGATGTGAGAGATATACCTAGAGTAAAAAAATATTTCCGATCCTATTGTATTACACAATAATGTTGCTTATTTTTGCACTCCCAAAACCAGATTAATTTATTTACTGTAACAAGTGGAGGTGAACAGGTTGAACATGCCGGTTCCAACCACAATAAAAATTTAAGCGATGAAAGAAGGAATACATCCTACGAATTACAGATTTGTTGTATTTCAGGACATATCGAACGGTTATTCATTTTTGACCAAGTCGACCGCTCCGTCAAAAGAGACAATCAAATGGGAAGATGGTAAAGAGTATCCGTTGATCAAACTTGAGATATCAAACACCTCGCACCCTTTCTATACAGGTAAGATGAAACTTGTCGATACCGCTGGCAGGGTTGATAAGTTCATGAACCGTTATAAAAAACATATTGACAAGAAGAAATAAACAATATAGTTGTGTTTTTGATAAAGCTCTCTTGTTGGGAGCTTTATCTGTTTAAGGGGGTTACCCTTTTTATGGATTGGCTTATAATTCCCAAATAATAACTATTTTTGGTTTATTGGAAATTTGGATTACTAGAAGTATATGGCGAAAGATATAACAGGCATTTTGATAGCGGACAGCTCTTTAGAAGGTGAGGGTGAGATAGTTCCAATTATAGCGGATGGGGACGACAGCGAATTGGAAAACATCGAGGCTCCGGACGTCGTTCCGATACTCTCTTTGAGAAACACGGTGCTGTTTCCGGGGGTTGTGTTGCCCATATCAATTGGTCGGCCCCGATCGATTCAACTGATCAAAGATGCTTACAGAAGCGATAAGATTGTGGGCGCGGTGGCCCAGAAAGATCCGGATATCGAGGATCCTGATTATGACGATCTGCATTCTGTGGGCACCTTGGGACAGATTGTCAAACTGCTGGAGATGCCGGATGGATCGACTACCGCTATCATCCAGGGCAGAAAAAGAATATTGCTTGGAGAGTTTGTCTCCAATGACCATTATTTTATGGCCAGGATAGAGCCGATTCCGGAGAGAAAATCTGACTTGAAGAGCAAGGATTTTGAGGCGATAATAGGGTCACTGAGGGATCTCTCCATGAAGATTATCAAGCTCAATCCTAATGCCAGTCCCGATGCTTCGTTCGCTATAAAAAATATTGAAAACAGCGTATACCTGATAAATTATATCTGTTCAAATACCGATATAAAGATACAGGACAAACAGAAACTACTGGAAGCCAACAGTATATACGATAGAGGCTTTTTGTTGATGGGATATCTTGTGCAGGAGATACAGGTTATTGAACTACGAAACGAGATGCAGCTTAAGGTAAGGAATACCATCAACCAGCAACAGAGGGAGTTTTTGTTGCAACAGCAGATGAAGACAATACAGAACGAGCTTGGGGGAAGCCCGGTGGAGAAGGAGATAGAGGGGTACAGGGAAAGAGCCGAAAACAAAAAATGGACGGAGGAGGTCAGGGAGGTCTTTGAGAAGGAGTTGACAAAACTGGGAAGGCTGAATCCCGCCGCCGCGGAGTACTCCGTTCAGTCCAACTACGTGCAGACACTTTTAGACCTTCCATGGGGTGAGTTTACCGAGGATAATCTTGATCTGGCCAATGCCAGAAAGGTTCTTGACGCCGATCATTTTGGCCTGGATGATGTCAAGGAGAGGATACTGGAATATCTGGCGGTATTGAAGCTGAAAGGCGACATGAAATCGCCTATACTGTGTCTTTACGGTCCTCCCGGAGTAGGAAAGACATCGTTGGGAAAATCCATCGCGAAAGCTTTGGGGAGAAAGTATGTGAGGATGTCCCTTGGCGGCCTGCACGACGAAGCCGAGATAAGGGGACACCGTAAAACCTATATCGGTGCCATGCCCGGGAGAATAATACAGAACCTCAAGAGGGCGGGGTCGTCCAACCCGGTGTTTATCCTCGATGAGATTGACAAAGTGGGCAGGGATTTCAGGGGAGATCCGGCCTCAGCACTGCTTGAAGTGCTCGACCCGGAACAGAACAGCTCTTTTTTCGATAACTTTCTGGAGTTGGAGTATGACCTTTCAAAAGTACTTTTTGTGGCTACGGCCAACACTATGTCGACTGTCAGTCCGGCCTTGAGCGACAGGATGGAAAAGATCAACATATCGGGTTACCTTGTTGAAGAGAAAGAGGAGATAGTAAAAAGACATCTGTTCCCCAAACAGCTAAAAGGACATGGAGTAAAACCCGATCAACTGATTATAGACAAAAAGGTGATTGCTTCCATAATAGAGAACTATACGAGAGAGTCGGGAGTAAGGGAACTTGATAAGAAGTTGGCCAAGATAGTAAGGGTGACCGCCAAGAAGATAGCTATGGAAGAAAAATATGAGCCAAAGATAGCTGTGGAGAACCTTAGTGAGATTTTGGGCCCGCCCAAGTTTATTCGGGATATTTACGGTGATAATCTCCAGGCTGGCGTGGTGACAGGATTGGCCTGGACTCCGACAGGTGGTGAGATTTTGTTCGTGGAATCGACAATCAGCAAGGGAAAGGGGGCACTGACACTTACGGGCAATCTTGGAGAGGTGATGAAAGAGTCGGCTATCCTTGCCCTTGAATATCTTAAATCCAATGCGGGATTGCTGGATCTTCCCGACAATTTCCTGGATAACTGGAATATACATATACATGTCCCCGAGGGCGCCATACCCAAAGATGGACCGTCAGCGGGAATAACGATGGCTACGTCGATCGCATCGACATTTACCCAAAGAAAGGTTCGCAAATATGTGGCAATGACCGGGGAGATCACCTTGAGAGGAAAAGTTCTGCCGGTGGGCGGGATAAAAGAGAAAATTCTGGCCGCGAAAAGAGCCTCCATCAAGGAGATAATTCTCTCGGAGGATAACAGGAAGGATGTTGACGCTATAAACAAAAAATATATAAAAGGGCTTAAATTCCATTATGTTGGCACAATCATGGAGGTGTTGGAGATAGCACTGCTTAAACAGAAGGTGGATAATCCCAAAAAGATTACTTTCGGCGGTGCTGAAGCCAAATAACCCTTGGGCATGCTTTAGATGGAGTTTAGTGGGAGTTGGATTTGATTACCATAAATTGCTGGATTATGAAAAAAATCGCCGTATTTCCCGGATCGTTCGACCCGTTTACCATTGGGCACGAAGATATCGTAACAAGAGCGTTGCCGCTCTTCGATGAGATTGTAATTGCTGTTGGGATAAACGCTTTGAAGAAAAGTTTCTTTTCGTTAGCTGACAGGAAAGATATGATCGCCAAAGCTTTCAAAGGCAATCCCAAAATAAGGGTCGACCATTTTGAGGGGTTGACGGTCGATTTTTGTGCCAGCGTGGGTGCCGGTCATATTATCAGGGGCTTGCGGACCGCTGCCGATTTTGAGTTTGAAAGAGCTATAGCGCAGACAAACAGAAAGCTTTTACCCGATATAGAATCTATCTTTTTTCTGACCCAGCCCGACCATTCCATGGTCAACTCGACAATTATCAGGGATATCGTTATCAATGGTGGCAATGCCTCACAGTTCGTGCCAACCGCGGTAAATCTCTCTGATTATACTTTTGAGGTATGATTTGACGGCTTGACAGCAAAAAGGTTATCCGGTTTTTACGGCAAAATCCACCAGTTTAGCCAATGAGGGCCATATTTTGTGCCTTATTGACCTCAGTTCATCGGGTTTCATCCAATTCAAGGCGGATATTCCTTCGTCGGTTTGCGGTGTCCCTTCCATTTTCCCATCGTAATCCATAAGGTACCAGTGTGTCGATTTCAGTATCCTTTCCCCTTTTGAACGGTACGAATGGTACGTGGTTTCCAGTTTACTGTTTATCTTCATTCCTTTTATGCCGCACTCCTCGGTAACCTCCCTGATGGCGCAATCGGGATAATGCTCCCCTTTTTGGGTATGTCCCTTCGGGAGATCAGCCATACCTCTTCTTGTGATTATAAGATAGTTTCCGGATGAGTGGCGTACCAGACCTCCCGCGGCATCGACCTGTTTGAAAAACCCCCTGAAGGATTTCCATAAATGTTTGATGTCGGTGCAATAAACGTTGAGTGTGGGAATGGAATTGTCGTTTTCAAAAAGAATAAGTGTATCGTATAGTTCCCGGACATTGTCGAACCTGTGGAATAAACAGTATTTTTGTCTCCTGTCCGGTTCCATGGATAAAGATATTGACCTGTCATCAAAAAAGACTTTGTACATCGCACCAATTTTGATCAAACGTTTATTCGAAAATAAAAATAAGAGTTATTTTCGTCAAAATCAATAAAAAACTGAATAAAATGAATCTTAGTGAGAATAAAATTGCGGTCTCGTTGCTGAGGATAAAAGCTGTAAAACTACGGCCCTCAAACCCATTTACCTGGACATCAGGCTGGAAATCGCCCATTTACTGCGATAATCGCAAAACACTTTCATTTCCCGATGTCAGAACTTTTATCAGGGATTCGTTTGCTGACACAATAGCGCGATCATATCCCAATGCGGAACTGATAGCCGGTGTGGCTACCGGTGCCATAGCACATGGGGCGCTGGTGGCCGATAAGATGGGACTTCCCTTTATCTATGTCCGTTCGGGAGCCAAGGAGCATGGTTTGGGCAACCAAATAGAGGGATATTATGAAAAGGGACAGAAGGCAGTAGTTATAGAAGATCTGATTTCCACGGGGAAAAGCAGTCTTAGCGCCGTTAAGGCGCTTAGGGACGCCGGATGCGATGTCCTTGGAATGGCAGCGATATTCACATATCAGTTTCCAAAGGCATCAAATGCCTTTTCCGAGGCAAATTGCGAACTGGAGACACTCAGCAACTATACTGTATTGATCGATGCCGCCGTTAAGGAGGGATATATTTCTGATGCCGATATAGCGACATTGTCGGAGTGGAGAAAAGCTCCCGAAAAGTGGGGGATATAACAGGTTGTTAAGGCTCTTGTTGAATTAATCTCCTGGAGTATTCCTCCTCGAGCAGGAACCTGTCGCCATACAGTACAAACTTATATCTCGCATCGAGCGCGGCGAGCAGGCAACGCAAACAATCATCAAGGTCATATGTGTCTCCTGTTACGATCTTTTGTGAGGTGGGATTTGGCAGATCAGCCGGAAAGTTGGTCTGGTTAACGTTTAAGCCTATTCCCACTATGCTGTTTTTGATCCGATCATCTATAATGCTGTTCTCTATCAGTATCCCTGCCATTTTGTCTTTACCATAATAGATATCGTTTGGTTTTTTTATCCTGCTACCCGGGAAATAGAGATCAAGGTAGTCGCATATTCCCAGGGAGACAAAGATATTTATGAGATTATGCTCATCGGGGCGGATTAATTCCGGAAACAGTATAATACTGATCAATAGGTTGTTATTCTTGTCACTATTCCATTTTTTATCACCCTGGCCCCTTCCTTTGGTCTGGTATCCGGCCTGAATAACCGTACCCTCTTCAGGATCGTTATGTTTCAACAAATGGGCAGCGAAGGAGTTTGTGGATGGCAGGGAGTCGTGGTTCAATATTTTTTTACCTATAATCATGATATACAGAACATTAACCTGCATATCCTTTTTGTCGCGACAAAAAAGATAATTGGCATTGAAATTGAAATAAAGAATTAAAACAAAAATACTGATAAAAGTTTGTATTTTCGTCTCGTTATTGTTCAATTAAAAATAGTTGATGAGGGTAAAAAAAGATGAGACCGACGCCTTGTTGGATAGCGCGATAGAGGGAATTTTCGAGAAAAAAGGAAGTGATGTTGTAAAAGTTGATTTGAGGAAACTGGAAAACAGGATTGCCGATTATTTTATCATATGTCATGGAAAATCTACAACTCAGGTAGATTCAATTGCTGACTCGGTCGAAGATAGTGTAAGGATAAATATCGGGGAGAAACCGTTTAACGTCGAAGGAAGAAAAAATTGCTATTGGGTGCTGCTTGACTATGGCAACGTGTTGGTACATGTTTTTATTGAGGAATACCGAAATTTCTATGATCTCGAATCTTTGTGGGCTGATGCGGACATAGAGAAATTAGAGGATAAAAAATAATTAATTAATCTAATGGCGGAAGAAAACGAAAATAGACAACAAAATAAAGGTTCAAATATGTCTGAACATAATCCCGATAGCATGAATGGCGGGGGAAATCAGCCTTTGAACAGTGATGGGAACAAACCAAAGACCCCACAGTTCAACAGTAATTGGATTTTTGCCGGCGTAGCCCTGGTGTTGATCGCTGTTCAGCTCTTGTTCAACAATAAGCCTGTGGAAAGGACTTCGATGAACGAGATAAAGGATATGATCGCGAACCGTGATATTGACAGGCTTGTGATCGTAAACAAAGAGCAGGTCCAGATATATCTAAACGATGCCGCTTTGGAATCGGGTCGTTATGATAACCTGACACAGGGCAGTCGTCCTACAGTTTTTCAGGCCGATAGGCCCGATTTTATCTCCAATATAGGAGATATCGCTATTTTTGAAAATTTACTGCAGGAGACCCAGAAATCGGCCGGCTACACCGAGAAGGAGTTGATATATCCGGAGTATGTGACGCAAAAGAACTATTTTGCCGAGGTACTCTCGTGGATTCTTTTGCCTCTGCTGCTGATTCTGTTTTGGGTATTCATGATGCGCAGGATGGCCGGGGGGCCAGGTGCCGGTGGTGGCATATTCAGTGTTGGCAAAGCCAAAGCCCAGATTTTTGACAGGGATTCGAACGTTAAGATAAATTTCAATGACGTGGCCGGACTTGCCGAGGCCAAAACGGAGGTGATGGAGATAGTGGATTTTCTCAAAAATCCGAAGAAATATACCAGGCTTGGAGGTAAAATCCCAAAAGGCGCATTATTGGTTGGGCCTCCGGGAACCGGCAAGACCCTTTTGGCGAAAGCTGTGGCGGGAGAGGCGAATGTGCCGTTTTTCTCGATTTCAGGGTCAGATTTCGTGGAGATGTTTGTTGGTGTTGGAGCTTCCCGTGTCAGGGATCTTTTTAAGCAGGCAAAGGAGAAAGCCCCCTGTATAGTCTTTATCGATGAGATTGATGCGGTTGGTCGCGCTCGCGGCAAAAACGCCAATTTTGGATCCAACGATGAACGCGAAAATACGTTGAACCAGCTTCTCACCGAGATGGACGGATTCGGAACAAACCTTGGGGTAATCATTCTTGCGGCCACTAACCGGGCAGATGTGCTTGATAGGGCCTTGCTCAGGGCGGGAAGATTTGACCGGCAGATACACGTTGAGCTACCAGACCTTACGGAGAGAGAGGAGATATTTAACGTACACCTACGACCGATCAAACTGGAGGAGGATTTCGATGTTGCCTTTATGGCGAAACAGACTCCGGGTTTTTCGGGAGCCGATATCGCCAACGTATGTAATGAGGCCGCCCTTATCGCGGCACGTAAAAATAAAAAGGTGGTGGAAATGCAGGACTTTTTGGATGCGGTGGACAGAATTGTAGGAGGGCTTGAGAGAAAAACAAAAATTATTTCACCGGAAGAAAAAAGAGCAGTTGCTTTCCATGAAGCGGGACATGCCACTGCTAGCTGGTTTTTGGAACATGCCAGTCCTCTGGTCAAGGTGACTATAATACCTAGGGGAAGATCGCTGGGCGCCGCATGGTATTTGCCGGAAGAGAGACAGCTTACCACCTGTGAACAGATGTTGGATGAGATGGCTTGCGCGTTGGCCGGGAGAGCCGCTGAAGAACTTGTCTTCGGTAAGATATCGACGGGCGCGTTGAACGATCTGGAAAAAGTCACCAAACAGGCTTACGCTATGGTCGCCTATTTTGGCATGAACGATAAATTGGGTAATATCAGTTTCTATGATTCCTCTGGGGGCAATGAGTATGGGTTTACAAAACCTTATAGCGAAAGGACAGCTGAACTCATTGATCAGGAGTCAAAAAAAATAATCCATGAAGCTTACGAGAGAGCCAAAGATATTTTGAGGGGAAACATGGAGGGTTTGACACAACTGGCCAACAAACTTCTTGAAGAGGAGGTTATTTTCAGCGAAGATCTCGTAAAGATTTTCGGCAAGAGAAAAGCGGATATTCTCAAGGAGGAGAGGGAAGCAAAAGAAAACGCGAAAAAAAAGGAGAAAAAAACGGAAGACAAGAACGGGGAAACCGCGGGCGAAACCGCAAATGAGACTGCGAACGAATCTGGGAACGAAACTACTATTCAAACAGATGAACCTGACAATGGTGATCCGGCAGCGGAACTTAAACAATAATTTTTTGATTGAGTGAAAGAGTTGATTAAAAGAACCGTTACAGGCGCTGCGATCGTCTTGTTTGTCTTGGGGGGGTTTTGGCTCCATTATATCTCGTTTTGTATAACTGGGTTGATAATTATGATCGGTGCCCAGCTTGAGTATTACAGGATGATTCAGTACACCGGCATTAAACCTCAAACAGTTACAGGTATTATAGCCGGAGTGGTTACCTATCTGTTGTCGACTGTGGTGGCGTCGGGTTTGTTGCCAATGGATTCACTTGTGCTTGTCGTTCCGGTCCTAGTGATTATAATGATAATAGAACTATACAGGAAACAGGAAAAGCCTTTCCAGTCGCTTGCCTACACCTTCTTTCCGATGTGCTATGTAGTGGTGCCTATCTCTCTTTTTCCCTTTTCCGCGTTTCTGGAAGAAGGTCTCAGTCCATTGATAGTAAGTGATGTGGTGGTTTTTTCTCCGGGGATAGTGATAGGATTCTTTATCTTGTTGTGGACCAATGATACATGCGCCTACTTAATTGGAACAAAATTTGGGAAACACAGGCTTATGGAGAGAATTTCGCCCAAAAAGTCATGGGAAGGTTTTTTTGGCGGACTTGTTTGTACTTTGTTGGTATCTTGGCTTTTGTCCGATCTGCTGGGCGTTGTAAATACGAAAATATGGATGCTGATAGCTTTGATAGTCGTTATATTCGGAACTTACGGTGATTTGACCGAATCGATGCTCAAAAGAAGTATCGGTGTAAAGGATTCCGGTTCAATAATGCCCGGACATGGCGGTTTTTTGGATAGGTTCGATAGTTCACTGTTATCTTTTCCCATAGTTTATCTGGTGTTTTTGTTTTTAGGATAAAATGAGATATATACATAAAGAGGGTCGTAAAATTCTTTTCTTGGGATTTGTATTGTTGGTGACGATAAATTTTGTCGCCGTGTTCGCGATTTCCAATCTCTCTGTTACCCGATGGGTAGTTGCTGCCGTATCGGCACTCTTCTTTGTCTTTTTGCTGTTTTTCTTCAGATCTCCAAAACGCGAGTTGGAGCCGATATCCAATAAGATTTTTGCTCCGGCCGATGGAAAGATTGTGGTTATTGAGGCTACCGAGGAGAGGGAGTATTTTAAGGACAGAAGGCTCCAGATATCCATATTTATGTCGCCTTTCAATATGCATAGCAATAAATATCCCGTATCCGGGAAAATCAAGTTTATAAATTACCATCCGGGCAACAAAATGGTGGCATGGAATCCCAAATCATCTTCATTGAACGAGAGGAGCACGGTTGTTATAGAGATGGTGTCGGGCACGGAGATTCTGGTCAGACAAATCGCGGGAGCGGTGGCACGCAGAATAGTTACATATTCTGAACTGGGCGAAGAGGTTGTTCAGGGCGATGAACTGGGTTTTATTAAGTTTGGCTCAAGAGTTGATGTCTTCCTGCCTGAAGGCACAAAGATAAAGGTGGATATGTTCCAGAAAGTCAGGGCAAACAAAACTATCATAGCCGAATTGGGGTAAAAACGAAAAAAAACAGCATATACAAAAGAGGCTGCCCCGATTTCTGGGACAGCCTCTTCTTTTTTGTTTCATCCAGTTCGGTTTATGAGATCGAGATCTTACGATTCCTGCTGACTTTATCCTCCTTTGCCTTTGGAATTTCAACGTTAAGAATGCCATCCTTGTAGGAAGCCTTGATATCTTCAACCTTCACGTTTTCGGGCAGATAAAAACTTCTGCAGAATGAGGTGTAACTGAATTCTTTTCTCTTGTAACCCTCTTTTTCCTCCTCTACTTCATTTTTCACTTCGGAAGAGATGGTCAGAACATCGTCGTTAACCTCAATTTTGAAATCGCTTTTCTTCATTCCCGGTACTGCCAGTTCAAGGGCGAAGTTTTTTTCGCATTCCTTGATATTTACCGCCGGCAATGTGCCGGATTTGCCCGTTGAGTCGAAAAATAGGCTATCGTCAAAAAGATTCGATAAAAACGGACTGTAACTTCTTTTGTAAAATGTTGGTAACATAATAATTTTCCTCCTATATTTTAGTTAAACTTAAATTTTGTGGTTAAACCCACTACTCCTACCACAATTGATGTACCATTATCAATTTACCGACAAAATGACAGA
>DUOU01000110.1 GCA_012838685.1 Bacteroidota bacterium
ACACTTGGCGGTAACGGTTACGTGTATGGTGTCGTTTGGCTAATCGAAGCACAAACCTGTCAAACCGCTACAAAGTTTATTAGATGTAATACCCTTAATATTAGCACTATCCGCCAAATGCACTATACACGATGTTAGCGTTTCGTTGTTCATTTTTCTCGTTATATTTCTTTCATTTTTGCTGCATCGGTTCTGTCTGCCGTGTGTTTGGGCAGGCATACTCTTTTGCAAGCTTTGGATTTGTGTTTTGGCTTGTGCGGCTTGCAAATGTGTATGACTGCGAAGGGTTGGCATTCAATTAAAATTTAGATTGTTTTCTTAAACCAGTTACTGCTATTGCAATGTCCTGTTTTGCTTTGTCATTGCTCCATTCTTTCCAGAAATTTACAGTAGCACTTTCAGGTTTAATAGTTGGTTCGGTAATTATAATCCTTGTCGGAAGTAGCGAAGCATCGCCAACTATTAATGCTTCACCGATGTCAAGGATTGGCAATACTTCTGTTAGACCTGCTAAGTTGTCGGGAAGCAGACGTTTAATTACTGCTTGGTCTTCTGCGTTTGAAAGACGCAACGAAATAAAGTTGTTGCATTGACTCAAAACAGTTCTATTTACTTCTGATGGTCTTTGACTAATTACTGTCAGGCTTACCCCATATTTTCTTCCTTCCTTAGCTATTCGTTCAAAACTCCTTAGACCAAGTTCAGAAGCTGCATCTTGGTTAGTTCTCTCTGGAATGTATAAATGTGCTTCATCACAAAGTAAACCAAGAGGATGCTGTTTTTCTTTTGGTGTCCATTGTTGGACTGAGAAAACAATTCTTGCGACTAAACCTATTACAAGTGGAAGAACATCAGAAGGAACTTCTGAAAAATCAATGATTTTAACACCTGCCTTTTTAGTGTTGAGAATTGAGCCTTGCATTAAACGGTTACATAACTCATTCATCCAATTCAACTGAAGTTCATCGTCAGAAATTTGAAAAAGAAAACCTAATCTTTTGTCTTGGCTCTTTGCTTCTAATCGTTGAATAAACCTTGTCAATTTTCCAAAATATGGTCCTTGCTTTTCAGTTCCAGCTTTTGAACCTTCAACCATTTGTTCATCAAGAATTGTTAATTCATTTAAAACATTTTCAATTTTATATGGAATTGGACTGTCAATAGTAATACTTCCTTTAAAAGTAGTGTCACCAACTTCGTATAAATATTTCTGTTTCTCGTTAAAAACCGTCTTTGAAAATAGCATTGCTTGGTTAGGTGCGTTACTGTCGCTTCTGTCAAGAAGCATTGCCAACATTTCCTCATAAGTCAATAACCAATAAGGCAACATCAAAACATCATTTGCAAGATTTCCCTTCTTGCCCAAATCAGAAGGGTTTGCAACACGTAAATGTTGTATCCCATCAGCTTTAAAATCTTTCCCACTATATTCTCCGTGAATGTCAAATAAAATGCAATTTGCCATTGGTAATTTTGCAATTTGTTCAATGAGTTTGGCAACACACCAAGACTTACCTGAACCTGTACTACCAACAATTACTGCATGCCGTTGAAAAAGTTTATCTCCGTCTAAAAATGCTTCGGCATTTTCATCAATTGAATATTTGCCAATTGAGAGAGGAATTTTATAATTCTCCTTGGTTGAGATTGTTTGCATGAATTTAGTAATATTCTCGCCATCTATTGGAAAGCAAGGTGCTTCAATTTCGGGAACTGTGTCAAGTGTTCTTTTAAATACATTTTCTTTTTCACCATGTTTATCAAGCAATGTTCCAATTAAATTTACTTTCAGAATGTTCTCGGTAAAAAGAAAATTACTTAAACCTAAATCATCACCTGCTGGCTGTTCTTCATCAGAAGCCTTTCTTGTTATACGATTGATAATACCGATAAGGTGTTGCCCTGCTTTTGAACTCTTGATTGCTACTAAATGATTTACCTGTAGTTTTCTTAGCTTTTCTATTTCAGCAACTTTAACGATGAGCGTTGCCGTATCAACACTAAAAACTGTTCCGATAGAAGAAGATTCTTCAAATTTGAAAATTGCCATAAGTTTATGATTTAATTAGTTTTAGATATTCAGCCAATGTCCAGTAGCTAACATTCGGAATAATTTCTGGTGTTGGAAAGAGTGAAGAATAAATACGAGTATCAGTTGTATTTGCTTCTTCAATTAGAATATATGCTCTACTTTTATTATCAATGATTGCTTGTTTTGTTTTTGGCGTTATTTCTTTTGAGATTACGATAATTGGTTTGTTATTTTTGATTTGTGTAATTAGTTTTGGCTGAACATGAATATCATTAAAACCGTAACCGATACACAAAAATCCATTTGCGTTTTCTATTTCGTTATCCGCTTGCGTAAGTATTGTTCGGAAGGGTTCTAATTGAGTTTCAAAGTATTTTGATAGACCCGGAGTTACTATTGAGGGCTTCAAACCTGTTGGTATTGTGTGTCGTAATGGAAGTTGAAGATCTTGCTCTTGTTGTGTTTTAAACCAGTCTAATGAACCATGAACTTTCCAAATATTTACTTGTCCGCTAAATCCCTTTAGTGATTTTATATTATTTTGATGAATTTGATTTGTAAAATGTCCCAAATAGTTTTGAGCAAAACCGTTGCATATAAAAGCATCAGCCATACTTGCAGCATACTCTGCAAGCCTGTCATAATTTGTTGTTATTATTGACAACTTTTTGTCTGTTGGATAAACAAGATACTTCGTCAACTCGGCTAATGGAAACTCAATTTTGTTATTTATAAATTGGTCGTATGCTTCAAGGTCGTGCTTGTTTACTAATTCCCATGTCTTGAAAATGATTTCAGTAAGAACTTTGGGTCGAATACGTAATTCTTGCAACGCCAATTCCAAGTCTTTTAACTTATCAAGCTGAATTATAAATTCATCAAATTGCTTTTGGTCGTCAGTGTCTGTAAATGATATTGTTTTTTTTAGATGCTCTCCGAGTGACCACATTGAAGGCAAGCCAAATGAAATGGATGCACCGCTTCCAAGTATCACCAATGGCACTTTATTTGTCCAGTCTTGAAGCTGTTTTAGTAGTGTGTCGAAGTCCATTGTTTATTCAAAAACTTTTATCGTTTCGTCTCCACTGATATTTCTGATTTTCAGTCTTAGCGGCTTTTTGTCTGCTGAGATTTTACCGTTCCAAAAATCTTTGGTTTTCTTTCCGTTTACTGAAATGTAACCAAGTTTGTCAATTTTGATTTCTGAACTGCTTGACCAAACACCTTCTTTATTTTCACAATCAAGCGAAAGATATTCTATCAACTCCAAACCTTCCTCGCTGATAGTGATAGGCGAGAACTTCTTGCCTTTGTTGATGGCTTGCAGATTTCCTTTCTCGTTAAAATCATTGATTTTCTGATTGAGTCGGTCGCTGACGAATTTGGTTATTTCTACTTCAAAACCCTCTTCGGTTGTAGTGGTTTTAGTTTCTACTTCGTCTTCAACTACAATGGCGTGCAGGATTTCTTTTAAATCCTTTAGTTCAATAGTGGTTTGAGTTGCATTGTTGTCTTTGATAAATTTCTCCAATGCCTTACGGTCGTCCACATCTACATAATAGACAATGGCTTTTTGGGCGTTGATTTCTAATTTTTGCAGTTCTTCATTGATGATTCTGTTTACGGCAGGAATATCCAAAACCTTTTCAGAGCCATCAATTAAATTAGGAACGTAAACGGGAACTGTTCCTAATTTACTGTCTTGCAAAGCACCAAACCAAAATTTCCCAACGCCTGGCACTTTTTGTTGTAAGCCGGGAATAAGTTTAGCCAACTTGTCCATCGTTTGCTGTGGATTGCGAAACAAACTAACACCGTCTTTGATTTCTAAAATCTGAAAACTGGCACCTGCTTCCACTAAACGGTCTCTGGTGGTTTGAATACTGTTAAGACCAATATCCACATGGATAAATTTTCTACCTAAATCGTTGGCGACCTTTGCGGTTACGCCACTACCTCCGAAAAAGTCTGCTACAATCATTTTTCGTTTTGAACCATCCTCATTTTCTATAAATTCATTGCTACTAGCATTCACAATCCTTTGAACTAATGCTTCTGGTTTTTGAGTTGAATATCCTATCTCTGTCCTTTCCTTTGCCATAGAGTTTAAAGTTCTAAACTCATCACTTTTATAATAAGTCCATACATCATCTTCTTTTTGCCCTTCATCACTGTAAACTATTTTACCGGTATCTCCTCTTACCATATATTTTCTGCCGTTGTCATCTACATTATCATATCTATCCTCGTTTTTAGCATTAATAGTAATTATATTAAAAACTATTTCTTCGTGGTTTTTAGAATACCTAAAAATTGTATCGTGTTTTCTTTTAAAATCAGTTTTTGGGGCTGTACCAATGTCATAATGCCATATAATTTCATTACGAAAATTTTCCTCGCCAAAGACTTCATCCATTAAAATTTTTACATAATGACCAATTTTACCATCAATATGAAGGTAAATTGTACCACTTTCACTTAAAATAGATTTTATTGCCATCAGATTCTCATACATCCAATTCAAGTAATCCTCTTTTCGCCATATATCGCCATACATGGTTTCTTCAAACTCCTTGAGTTCTTCTATCTCTAATTCCTCCTCTGCCTTTTTTATTTTCTCTGCCAATTTTGGGTTTCTGCGTATATGTACTTTTTTAGCATAATCTGCACCGCTGGCAAAAGGAGGGTCTATGTAAACCAAATCCACTTTAATGCCTTGCTCTTTTAAGTATGCGCAAGCAGATAGGCACTCGCCACGAATCACCAAGTTTTCGCTTTCTTCGCCTACTTGTTCTTGTTTTTCCACTTCGTAGTAAGGCATCCCACGCATAATTTTAGAAATCACTTTGTCGTTATCGCGGTAACGTAATACACGTTGGGTGCGGCTAATGTTGTCTAGCACTGCCTGACCTTCTACAGTGTTGGGTACGTATGGTATGTATTTTATTGGCATATCTTATTCTTTGAAAAATTCATCAATCTTGTTGTTTATCGTTACAATGTTGTTGGCAATATCGGTTCCGTCCTCCAAATAGAGGAAGTCAAAACGCTGATATCCAAACTTGTCATTGTTCTGCTTTAAAAACTCTGTTTCTACAAAGTTTTTCTTTTGCAGAAACGCAGGGTCATTTTTAAAACCTTCGCCTTTGGTTTCTACCAAAAGGGCTTTGTGTATAGCTTTTTCCTTGCGCTGGATAATGAGAAAGTCTGTTGTGTAGCGACCTATGTTTTTCCAATTTTTTCCGTTTTTGGCAAAGCAGTTAATCACAAACTCGGTCAAACCTCTTTCTCCATTGTAGTAAACCTCCAAGCTATTTTCTTTGAAGCTGTCTAGCTGCAAGGTTTTTTGTAAAATGTCTTTTTCAAATCCACTTTGCACAAAGTTGTACGGCAAATAGTGGAAAGTTTTGTCTTTGGAACGTACTGCAAGAGAATGGTCGTACTTTTTAATATAGTCCTCAAAAGGTGGAAACATATCTCCCATGCCTTGTTCTTCTAAAACCGCTTTGGCTTTGTCATAATCTGCTTTAAGTTTAGTCTGGTTAATTTCAACAGCTTCACCTGATTTATCTACTGCTAAAATTTTATCTGCATCTTCTTTCTCAGGATAGAGCTTTTCATTTTTCTCTACCGCACCAAGCTTGTCAACTAAAAGTAAATTAGCGTTTTCAGGGATTACTTCACTTTCGGTTTTTAAGTCTCGCTTAATACTGAAAGCCAATCTTATTTTGCTGTTGATGGAGTATAGGTCATACAATTCGTTCCAAAAAAGGATGCCATTTTCATCATAAGTTACCTTTTTAAAGATGGCTTGCAGTTCTGAATCGAATGCGTGTAATTCGGTTGTTTTGATTAATCCTAAACTTTCTTTTGAGATTTCATGCACCCATAAATTGAAATTGGCTGCATCAAAACCTGTTTGTTTCATAATGGCTATGTCGCCTTCATCTAAATTGCTGATTTCAGCAGTTGTAACCAATGCAGCCGCTTTATATTGGTCTATTTTTTTAACCAATTCTTGAAGTTTGGTTTTGGTATGGGCTTCTGTTTCTTCATCAATGGATTGGTATTTTACTCTGAGTTGGTAAAAATCTACCAAAGGCAAGTCCAAGAGTTCCATTCTTGAAAAACGCTCTACCCATTCAATTTTACCATCTTTCTTAATTTTATTGATTTCCTCAATGGAAGTTTGTTGTTCCTTTTTGAGTTGGTCGTTCAGCGTTTTGGCATTGTAGTCATTCAGCCAAATGAGAGCAGTTTCCTCTTGTTCAGGGTCAACCTGTCGTAAGCAACGGCAACTGGTTTGTAGCACCATATTTTTGGGGCTATCTCCTTTTTGAGAGAGTATGACGCTTGTTAAACTTGGGCAATCCCAACCTTCTTTTCCTACCTGTACAAGTAGAATGTATCGTTTTTTTGAAATCGGCAAATCCAATGAGCGAAACTCTAATTCACTTCCTTCGGGTTGCGAATATTCCTTATTCCCTTTATGGAATTTCAGAATTTCAGCAGGGTTGATTTTTAACTCACCTGTTAAAAACGGATAAACTTCTGCTTCTAAAACCTCAATATTGGTGCAATAAATTGCAATCTTGGCAATGGTTCCGTTCTTGTATTTTTTATTGCCATAAGTCGCTTGAAAATCTTCAACACCTTTTCGGATAATCTGAAAGCGGTCAAGGTTTTGCCCTATTTTTACCTTTGGGGTTTTTAGAAAACTCTTGATTGCTGTTACAAGCGGATAATAATAAACCGTATTGGTGATTTGAGCGAATTTGAAAAAAGTCTCTTCGTTTACCTGTATTTTATCTGCACTTGCCAAATAAGGCGTTCCTGAAAACCCTAAAACAGTGGTAATATTCCCTTTTACTTGCCATTTGTTTACCACTTGTCGAAGTTTAATGTCATCAGTTGCGGCATGGTGTACTTCATCAATAAGAATAGAAAGGTTTGGAATTTTTCCGATTAGATTCCTTAGTTCATTTGCCCGTTTATCTTCTTCGTCTTCTGTTCTTTCAAATACTTCTAATTGGTTGGTTACTTCCAATCGGTCAAGAATTACTTTCTCCGCATTTACGACAAATACACGCCCAAAGGGATTTGGTAAACAGGCGTTAACCTTTCCTGCATTGGGGTTTACAACACGATTACTTTTCTTGGTAGAACGTGCCTCATCCAAAATTTCAAACTTCAACATGCGTTTCAGTTCGCTTGCGGCTGGGTCAGGAATTACCCAAGTCGGGTCAAAATTCTCAATCGTTCTTAAACTGGGTACTATTGAAGATTTTAATCCTGATGGAATTAACACCAAGAAATTATGAGCAAATGTTTTGTTCTCAGGTTCATTATAAGCAAAATACAAGTCAATATAAATGAATGCAGCCATCAAATAGGTTTTTCCTGCACCCATTGGCAAACTCATTAGATAATCCGCATAATCCACATTGTAGAAAATGTTCTTGATGATTTGCTCGTAATCTAATTCGGTCGGCTTGTCAACGATAAGTTTTTCAAGTTCGGGCAATAGAGTAGCGTCTCCATTCTTTTGTCTTGAAAAGTCATAAAGCGCATTAGCAGCTTTGTTATTTGATAAAAAGTCCCTTGCCTTTTGATTGATATTGAGTTTTGATAAGTCTGTTCCGTTGGTGAAGAAACCTTCTGAGAATAGTTTCCAAAGTGGTTTGTTTTGTCCTTCGATTTTTAAGAACAAATAGGTTTCAATGGCTTCAATTTGGGTGTCTCTCAAGTTGCCCTTTTCTTTCATGTAAAGAACAAGGCCTTTTACAGGGCAATCGTTAGATTGAAGCCATTCCTTTTTTTTATGTTCGATAATATTATTCAGCATCCTTATTCTTTTCTACAAGCAGTTCTTTAACCGATACTTCCAAAATTTCAGCAATCTCATAAAGGATTTCAAGTCTTGGTTGTTGTCGGTTTTGAACATAACCATTAACCATGTTGTAACTCTTTCCGAGTTTGTCAGCCAACCAAGTTTGCTTAATTCCCTTTTCGTCCAGTACTTCTTTTATTCTGTTCATTGACTTTTAAATTATCAAGTTGCAAAAATAGCAAATTGTATTATTTATCTCACTTTTCAAGATATAAATAAATCAAAAACTTATCAACAATGTACGGTGTGTGTCGGAAAAATGAAGGCTCTTTTGGCTTTGCGAAGCATTGGTCTTTGTGTGTCGGGCAAAGACAAATGTGCCTGAATGTGGGGAGGATTCTTCTTTTCCTTTTTTGTCTTTATG
>DUOU01000111.1 GCA_012838685.1 Bacteroidota bacterium
GACTCCTCTTTCGACAAGGTTGTAGCCCCCTCTTCAAGAACCTTGAAAGTGGGTGATGTATCCATAGTATCATTGCTCTGATCCTGAGTTATACTCGACTTGAGTACCTCATAATCTTTAAGAGCTTTATCGAGTTTCTTAAGAATTATCTCCTTGAATTCTTCAAGCTCTTCGTCGGAATATCTAGTCTTTTCAACCATAATATGACGTTTTAAATAGAACGCCTAAAATTAACTTTTTTTATTGGGATTACAACATATCATTTTGATTTTATTATCTAGTTGTAAAAACGTCTGTAATGCCCATTATTATTTACTTTGGGGACAGGTATCGATCAAGTGGACTACTTTAATTATCTTTACGGTTAAATTGATGGGTGGAGAAGAGGATTATGAGCAGTGAAAAGAGGGAAAAAAAGATACCTGTAAAAGTAACGGAAAGCAGGTGGTACGCGGCGTACACCAATCCGCGGACCGAAAAAAAAGTTTATCAACGACTGGTAGATGCCGGTATCGAAACTTTCCTGCCATTACAAAAAAGCAAGCGCAAATGGAGCGACAGGATAAAGTGGGTGGAAGAACCGCTGATCAAATCCTATATATTCGTCAAGGTGAAGCCTATAGAATTTCCGATAGTTTTCCGCACACCGGGAATTGTCAGGTTCATCGCTTTTGAAGGTCGGCCCGTTTCCATTCCCGAGTCACAGATCAACAACCTGAGGCTTTTGGTTGATTCCGATGCGGAGATAGATGTTACCTCGGAAAAATTCGAAAAAGGGGACAATATTGAGGTTATTGCCGGTTCGTTGGCGGGATTAAGAGGGGAGTTGATAAAAACGGGAACCAAAAAGAGAGTTGTTGTAAGGATTGACAGTCTAGAACACAACATACTTGTCACCATACCACATACATTTCTCGCGAAGTTACCGAAAGAGTAGCCGTTTTAATTGCTGCGATCCAACTTACTGCCTAAATTATAATATCAGACAGATGAAAAAAAGAGCTTTAATCACGGGATCATCATCAGGAATAGGGCTGGAACTGGCCAGGATCTTCGCCAAAAACGGCACCGATCTGGTTCTGGTCGCCCTCGAGAAAAATCTATTGTCGGTTATCCGCGAAGAGCTGACAAAAGATTGGGGCGTTGATGTCTATATAATAGAAAAAGATCTTTCCATTGCTGGTGCCTCAAATGAAGTTTTTGAGGAGATCATATCGCAAGGCTTTGAAATAGAATACCTTATAAATAATGCCGGATTTGGCGATTTCTCCAGTTATTATCTGTGTGATTGGGAAAAGCAGGAGAGGATGATCAATCTTAACGTGATAGCTTTAGCCCATCTATGCCGACTTTTTTTACCATCAATGATAGAAAGAGGTAGCGGAAAGATCATGAATCTAGCATCAAACGCCGCATTCCAGCCGGGACCAGGCATGTCGGTTTACTTCGCATCAAAAGCTTTTGTACTCAGTTTCAGCGAGGCTTTGGCCGAGGAGGTAAGGGGCAGTGGGGTGACGATCACGGCTTTATGTCCCGGTTCCACAAAAACCCGATTCAACACTTTGGCTTCAGGAGGCAGGATCCAACTCAAGGAAAACGACAAAAGGCCCGGGCCAAAAGAGGTGGCCGAATTTGGTTACAGGTCATTGATATCGGGAAAAACCGTAGCCATCCACGGATTTAAAAACAGGTTGATAATCTTTTTAATAAGATTTTTGCCCCGTGGTTTCGTCACCAGGCAAGCCAAAAAAATACAGGCCAGAAAATTTGGTTGAGCGGGTACCCAATCCTTTTAAGTTTTTCCGGATTTATATCCTGTTTCACCGATTCATGGCATAAAAAAAACCCCCACGCTCTCGCATGGGGGCATTGTTAAAGTCGGCGGCGACCTGCTCTCCCGTTCGCACAGTACCATCGGCGCTAGCGGGCTTAACTTCTCTGTTCGGGATGGGAAGAGGTGGAACC
>DUOU01000112.1 GCA_012838685.1 Bacteroidota bacterium
ATTTAGAGAAATATGACCAAGAATATTGGATTAAAGAGGGGGTTTGACATAAAGATCAAGGGTAACGCGGAAAAGCTTTTTGTAGGCAGGTTATCCTCCTCCAGATATGGGGTCAAGCCTGTAGATTTTCCCGGATTGGAGCCAAAAATGGTCGCCAAATTGGGCGACGAAGTCAAAGTGGGCTCCCCGCTTTTCCACGACAAAAAACGTCCCTCGGTTATCTTCGCCTCCCCGGTAAGCGGGAAAGTGGTGGAGATTCGCAGAGGCGAAAGACGCAGGATACTGGAGGTAGTGGTCGAAAAAGAGGGAGATCTGGCGATAGATTTTGTCGCTTCGGAGCCTGAAAAGTTAAGCCGGGAGGAGATTATATCCAAGTTGACCCTCTCGGGCCTCTGGCCCGCGATCAGACAGCGGCCGTACCATATTGTCGCCAATCCCGATGATGCCCCCAAGGCTATTTTTATCTCCGGATTCGATACGGCTCCCTTGGCGGCCGACAGTGACTTTATCATGGCCAATTCATCGGCCCCATTATTTTACAAAGGGTTGTCGGCGCTCAGTAAACTGACAACGGGCAGGGTTAATCTCGTACTTAACGGGGCAAAGGAGCCATTGCCTGTTTTTAAGGATGCTGTCGGCGTTGATATCTATTATGTCACAGGCCCACATCCCGCCGGCAACGTCGGCGTTCATATCCATCATATTGATCCCTTGAACAAGGGAGAGGTTGTGTGGACAGTCAATCTGCAGGATGTGATCGCGATTGGCCGGTTGTTCTATGAAGGGGTTTACAGGCCCGAAAGAGTCATTGCCCTTGCCGGTTCCGAAGTCGTTAAATCGGGATACTACTCCGCCCTGGCCGGAGTCTCTGTTGAACAGGCGATGGTCAACAACCTGAAAACCGACAATGTCAGGGTGATCAGCGGAAATGTTCTTACCGGCACAAAGATCGAATATGATGGTTTTCTTGGGTTTTACGATTCCCAGATTACAGTGATTCCCGAGGGAAACTATTACGAGATGTTTGGCTGGGCAAAGCCGGGCTTCAAAAAATATACCTTTTCCAGGACATTTTTATCGGCGTTTCTGCCCGGAAAATCGTACCGGCTCGATACCAATTTCCATGGGGAGGAGCGGCCTTTCGTGATGACAGGTAACTACGAGAAGGTGGTTCCCATGGATATTTATCCGATGTATCTTTTCAAGGCCATTCTCGCCCGCGATATTGATATGATGGAGCAGTTGGGGATATATGAGGTGGCGGAAGAGGATTTCGCTCTCTGTGAGTTTATATGTCCGTCGAAGATAGGGATACAATCGATAATACGAGACGGATTGAGCCTGATGGTGAAGGAGATGAGCTGATTTTTGGAGATATTTTAATCGATAATGAGTATGTCGTTGAGAGATAAAGTTGACAAGATAAAACCCCATTTCATGCCGGGGGGCAGATTCGCCAGACTCCGATCGGTTTTTCAGGGTTTTGACTCTTTTCTGTTCGTTCCTGACAGGGTGACCTTCAAGGGGTCGCATATAAGGGACAGTATAGACTTGAAAAGGGTGATGATAATTGTCGTTTTGGCTCTTGTTCCCGCATTGCTTTTCGGGATGTACAACACAGGATTACAACATTTCAGGTCCATTGGTGTGGATCCACTGTTCTGGCAGGCCTTTTGGTTCGGGTTCCTTAAAGTATTGCCCCTGATCATTGTGAGTTACCTGGTGGGGCTGGGCATAGAGTTTGTCTCCGCCCAGATAAAGGGTCATGAGATTTACGAAGGTTATCTGGTGACCGGCATGATTATCCCATTGATTGTGCCGATCGACATTCCACTGTGGATGCTCGCTCTGGCTATCGCTTTTTCGGTGATTCTTGGCAAAGAGATATTTGGCGGAACCGGCATGAATATTTTCAACCCAGCGTTGCTAACCCGTGCCTTTCTCTTTTTTAGTTATCCCAAATGGATGAGCGGAAATGAGGTGTGGATAGAAGGGATGGTGAAGGGGGCCGGAATTGTGGACGGTTTCTCCGGAGCAACCCCCCTGGCATATGCCGCTGCGGGTGAGATAAGCAAAATTCCCTCAATATTTGAGATGTTTATAGGCACAATACCCGGTTCTGTTGGCGAGACATCCGTGTTAATGATACTTTTGGGCGCCGCGATACTGATAGTTACCGGTGTTGGTAGCTGGAAAATCATGGTAAGCGTATTCGCCGGCGGCGCATTTATGGGCATTCTGTTGAATATGTTCTCCGTTAATGACTATATGGCTCTGCCGTTCTATTACCATTTTGTGATGGGAGGCTTCGCTTTCGGAGCCGTATTTATGGCCACCGATCCCGTGACCGCGGCGCAAACGGAAAAAGGTAAATGGATATATGGATTTTTGATCGGACTGTTTTCGATCCTCTTTAGAGTACTCAATCCCGCCTATCCTGAAGGGGTGATGCTCGCGATACTGATGATGAACCTTTTCGCCCCGCTGATCGATCATTATGTTGTCCAGGCCAACATAAGAAGGAGAATGAGGAGGGCGGTGCCCACCGGGGCAGGACAATAATGGGGGATAAAGTTAAACGAAGAAACACGCTAAGAATATGAAAGATTTCAGTAACCGGTATATTTTCACCTTCGCTGTGGTCATGGTGGCCATAGTGGCCGTGATTCTGTCGTTGGCGGCCACTCTTTTAAGACCCGCGCAAGAGAGAAATTATGAGGTTGAAAAGAAGAAGAGCATGCTCGAATCGATCGGTCTGTTCGCCGAAAGGGAAGATGTTACCGCCATGTACGATAAACATATCAGGGAGAGTTTTGTGGTCGATCTTTCCGGTAATATTATAACAGGGGTCGATGCTTTTGATGTAGATCTGGGCAAAGAGCTTAAGAAGAAGGAGAACGATATTCGTCTTCCCGTTTTCAAGGCTGTGACGGAGAGCGACGAAGATGTGATAATCGTTCCTGTCTCGGGTACCGGGTTATGGGGGCCTATCTGGGGGTATATCGCCCTAAAAAGCGATATGAACACTATCTTCGGTGTGACGTATGACCATCAGGGAGAGACACCCGGACTGGGAGCGGAGATCAATGAAACATTCTTTGAATCACGGTTCAGCGGCAAAAAACTGTTTAAAGGAGACACTTTTGTCTCGATAAGTCTTGTAAAGACAGGTGCCGACCCCTCCGATCAGTATGCCGTGGACGCCATTTCAGGGGGAACAATTACAAGCAGGGGTCTGGAGGCCATGCTCAAAGATTGCCTGGGTTTTTACGAACCTTTCCTTAAATCCAATATGGAGAGACAATAACAATGTGACTATGGAAAAAGAACCTGTTTTTTCGCCAAAAAGGCTGAAGATGATTACCGAACCGCTGGGAAAAAATAACCCGATAACGGTCCAGGTGCTGGGGGTATGTTCGGCCCTTGCCGTTACCGCCAAATTAAAACCGGCCCTGGTAATGGCATTTTCCGTGACAGTGATAGTCGCCGTATCAAATCTTATCATTTCGCTGATGAGAAAATCAATTCCGGGAAGGATCAGGATAATTGTCCAACTGACGGTGATAGCCACGTTGGTCATATTGGTTGACCAGTTTTTGAAAGCTTATGCCTTTGATGTCAGCAAACAGCTATCCGTTTTTGTGGGTCTGATAATCACCAACTGTATATTGATGGGACGTTTGGAAGCATTTGCCCTATCTAACGGACCCTGGGAATCTTTTCTCGACGGTATCGGAAACGGGGCGGGTTACGGGATTATACTGGTAATTGTGGCGTTCTTCCGCGAACTGTTGGGATCGGGAACGGTTTTCGGTTACCCGGTTATAGAGAAACTGGGGCTATACAGTATCGGTTATGAAAACAATGGACTTATGATTCTCCCTCCCATGGCGCTTATAATTCTGGGTATCATAATATGGATACAGCGCAGCAGGGACAAGAGTCTGTTGGAGGAGGATAAACAGTAATATTCGGAAAAAATGGAAAACTTGCTCAACATACTTATAAGGTCGATTTTCGTGGACAATATGGTCTTCTCCTTTTTTCTGGGCATGTGCTCTTATCTTGCCGTGTCAAAGACCGTGAAGACCTCTATGGGACTGGGTATAGCCGTAGTTTTTGTTCTTTTGATAACGGTGCCGGTAAATTATTTGATAGACAACTACATATTGAAAGAGGGGGCCCTGGTATGGCTTGGAGAGGGGTTCGCCGACCTGGACCTCAGTTTTTTGTCGTTTATAATTTTTATCGCCGTTATAGCGGCGATTGTCCAGCTTGTGGAGATGATAATCGAAAAAACATCCCCATCCCTGTACAACTCCCTGGGAATATTCCTGCCACTGATAGCGGTAAACTGCGCGATTATGGGCGCATCACTGTTTATGCAGGAGAGAGAGTACGCGAATGTCGCCGAAGCTACCGTTTTCGGGTTAGGTTCCGGTATCGGCTGGCTTTTGGCCATCGTCGGTATCGCCGCCATCCGCGAAAAGATGAAATACAGCCATGTTCCGGATCCTCTGAAGGGATTGGGTATCACCTTTATTTTGACCGGTCTTATGGCGTTGGCGTTTATGGGATTTATGGGTATCAATCTTTAATGGATAATTGGGTATGACTTTAATGGCCTCTATAACTCTGACCACTGTGATGGGACTGGCGGTTTTTATGTTCATAATGATGCTGCTTGTAGCGGTACTTCTGATCGCGAGAGCGAAGCTGGTTCCACAGGGCGAAGTTAAGATAACGATAAACGAAGATAAAGAGCTGACCGTTTCACCGGGTTCAACATTGTTGTCAACCCTTCATTCACAGGGCATTTATCTTTCCTCGGCCTGCGGTGGCGGTGGAACGTGCGGTATGTGCAAATGCCAGGTAGTTGAGGGGGGCGGTTCCATTCTTCCCACTGAAAAGGGATTTTTTACCAGGAAAGAGCAAAACGACAACTGGCGTTAGGGGTGTCAGGTCAAGGTACGCCAACCGATGAGGATACTGCTGCCCGAATCTATTCTGGGGGTCAGAAAATGGGAGTGCGAGGTGCTCTCCAACCGCAATGTCGCCACCTTTATCAAGGAGTTTGTGGTAAAACTGCCCGATGGCGAGGATATGGACTTCATTCCGGGCGGGTATATCCAGATCGACGTTCCGAAATATGATATCGCCTTCAGCGATTTCGACATAGAGCAGGAGTTTAGAGACGAATGGGACAGGTATAAAATGTGGGATCTAAGGGTAAAAAACAGGGAAGAGACCTTTCGTGCCTATTCCATGGCAAATTATCCGGCGGAGAAGAATCTTATCAAACTGAACATCAGGATCGCCACACCTCCCATGAACAGGGATAAAAGCGGTTTTATGAAAGTTCCTCCCGGAATATGCTCTTCATATATTTTCTCGCTCAAGCCGGGAGATAAGATAACCATATCCGGACCTTACGGGGAGTTCCATATCAAGGATACCGACAACGAAATGGTTTACATTGGCGGAGGTGTTGGAATGGCCCCCTTGCGTTCCCATATCTTCCATCTGTTCCATACATTGAAAACAGGGCGTAAAGTATCTTATTGGTACGGCGCGAGGTCGCTTCAAGAGGTTTTTTATGCCGATGATTTCGCGGCAATTGAACGTAAATTTCCAAACTTCAGCTTCAATCTGGCGCTCTCCGAACCAAAACCCGAAGATAATTGGAAAGGATTGACAGGTTTTGTTCATAAAGTGTTGCACGATAATTATCTTAGCGGCCATGAAGCTCCCGAAGAGATTGAGTACTATTTTTGCGGGCCCCCCGCGATGAACGATGCCGTTGTTGGGTTGCTCGACAGTCTCGGTGTTCCGGAGGAGAACGTGATGTACGACGATTTTGGGATTTGATGGGATGCGCGTAAAGAGTTTGATAAAAAAATTATGCAGATGAACAGAAATTTTGGTAAACTACTTCATTTCGTTGTTATAACTCTTGTGGCAGTTTCATGCGCGGCGCCACCGGAGTTTCTGACTTTCAGGGGTTTCGCGCAGGGCACGACATATAGCGTCATTTATGAGGATGTCGCCGGGATTGGCAACAAAGCTATGCGGGATACAGTGGAGTGGGTGTTGCGTGAATTCGATATGTCCATGTC
>DUOU01000113.1 GCA_012838685.1 Bacteroidota bacterium
GAATTCATCTTCAATCTGCTTGATCTCGTTTTGGCTTGGATTGGTCACATTGACCCAACAGCCATGTGCGGGCTCAGGTATCTCTATATACCCACCAAATGTTTTGAAGATTTTGATCATTGCTTCTCTCCTTACATTAGATCCGTAAGGAGATAGGATGTAACCGTAACCCTTACAGATGCGTTAATAATAAATTCTGACTATGATACGGGCCTTCGTCCATTTTGATCACTATTCTGGTTTTCGAACGCAAAGGTACACTTTTTTCGTAAAAACCTCCATTAAATCTCTTTTTTTAGTCTTTTAGATAATAGACTATTGTTGTCACAACACGCAACGCTTTGATGTGTGGAGTGTTCTGGTCACGATTGGAAATAGACATCTGTCCTTGTGTCGCGCTTTTTATTTTCCCGAGTTTGCTGTTTGAATCCGATGCGAATTTTTCGGCGGTAATTCTGGCGTTTTTTGTTGCCTCCTCAACCATGCCCGGTTTGACTTCGTTCAATCGGGTAAACTCAAAGTTAATGGGGTATTCATATTCCAGATTGGCGGAGATGGTGACCCCCTCTCTTGTTAGTTCATAAATTTTTGGGATCAACTCCCTTACGAGCTCAACTTTTGATGTTGATACTATCACGACTGAGGTGCCGTTGTATCTGAACCTGATTTCAGAAGGAACATATCGTTCAGCTTGATAGTCTATTATGTTTGGCGCCGCAATGGTAATTTCTTCTTCCGTAAGTCCGTTATCCTTAAGAAAACCGACTACAATGGCGTTGTTTTTTTCCAAAGTATTGTAGAGCGAAATGAGGTTGTTGTCGACCTCCTTGAAAACAATTGGCCAGGTTACTTTGTCGGCTGGCACCTCCATTTCCGATAAGCCCTTGACTGTGACTACTCTCTGGGAGTCCTGGTAGTCTGAAATTCCGTTTTTAAGTACTATGGCCCCAAATACCAGTCCCAAACTGATAAAGAGACCCGCGATCGCTAAATTATTTTTTTCCATTTTAGTATATTTGACCGCCAAAGATAATATGGAATTTTTAATTATTAGTGGTTGACATGATCGACAACAAAAAAAAGAGAATCGCGAAGGGAAACATACTCTTTTTAAGTAGTTTTTCAGGAGCTACTTTTACCTTTATAGCCGACAGGGAATTGATGATAGGATTGGCTGGGAGAGGGTTCAATATGTTTACCGTGGCTTACCAAAAACAACCGGAGGTGGATTTGATGGAGAATAACGGTGTTACTGTTATTTATTGCGAACCCGGTTCCAATGGTGTTATTGACATTAATGAACTGAGTTCGCTGATTATAGATAAATCAATTGATATTGTCCATGTCACATATAGCAAGGCCCTTAAAAAGGTTCTCAAGGCTACCAAAGGCTTAAAAGTCAAACTGGTAGCCTATTATGGGTCGTTTAGCCTTCGTTGGCACGATCCTTCAGCCTGGTTCTCATTCCTCCACCCCAGAATAGATAAAATAATTTGCGTAAGTGACGCAGTGGAAAAGCATGTGAAGAGACAGCTTCCTCCGGGAAGGAGAGAGAGAACCATAAGAATTTATAGGGGTTATGATATCTCATGGTTCGATGGAATGGAACCGATAAGCAGAGCGGAATTGGGCATCGACCCAAATGATTTTCTTATTTGTTCCGTAGCCATAGTGAGAAAAGTTAAAGGTATAGAGTATCTTGTCGATGCGGTAAACCATATTCCACCTGAACTACCTGTAAAAATAATGCTGGTTGGAAAGGGAACCGACTCCAAAAAGATCATAAAAAGGGTAAAGAGAACTAAAAGACCGGATCTTTTTTTGCTTGTTGGCCACGCTTCAATCTCTCCGGCCTATACCGCGGCATGCGATCTTTATATTCAACCTTCCGTAAGTGAGGGTCTTGGAAGGGCGATCATTGAAGCCATGTGTATGGGCAAACATGTAATAGCCACCAATGGGGGAGGGCTGGTAGAACTGTTCGATAAAGGTGATACCAATATAGTACCCCACTCAAACGCTAAGGCTATTGCCGATAAGATAATCGAGTGTTATTACAACAGGGACAAACTTTGGGAGACCGGTACCAGGGCAAAGGAGAGGATCGCTAAATATTTCAATATAACATCTACAATCAATATGACGGAGACCC
>DUOU01000114.1 GCA_012838685.1 Bacteroidota bacterium
CTCGACGGTATTCCACCCGCTCCGAGGGGAGTGCCACAGATTGAAGTTTCTTTCGATATCGATGCTAACGGTATACTTAACGTAACCGCCAAAGATAAAGGAACAGGCAAAGAGCAGAAAATCAGAATTGAAGCCTCTTCAGGCTTAACCGACGATGAGATAAAAAGAATGCGCGAAGAGGCAAAAGCCAATGAAGATGCCGACAAAATCGCCAAGGAGAGGATAGATAAGATCAATAGCGCCGACAGTATGATATTCTCCACGGAAAAACAGTTGAGCGAATATGGAGATAAACTTCCGGCCGACAAAAAAACGGAGATTGAAGGAGCATTGGCAAAGCTAAAAGAGGCCCATAAAAATCAGGATGTTGACGCTATAGACAAGGCAATGGCGGAGTTGAACTCTATTTGGCAATCCGCTTCGGAAGAGATGTATAAAAACACAGGAGGGGAGGGTCAGCCGAATGCCGGGTTCGATGGCTCCGGCCAGCAATCTGACGGTAGCGCCAAAGGTTCAGGAGATGATGAGGTAACTGATGTTGATTTTGAGGAGATCAAATAATTCCAACATATAAAAAATCAAACCAAAGAAATCCCAACATTTACGCAATGTTGGGATTTCTTATTTTAAATGGGAGTACGGGGAAAAATGCTGATCACCGAGTAGCAAACAACATTACCTTCTCTTTATCTTGGATAAAACGGATTATTGGACTCATCGTACTTACCGCCTTCGGCCAATATCGGATATATGGCCGCAGGGAAACACAAACTCTGGTAAATTGTGAATTCGCTTTGTGATATCGCGTTGATATTGTCGATGTAAATTCTTTCCCTTGGTGTCTCATTTCTTACTATCGCGGGATAACTTTTACCACTATTGGTCACAAGTCCGGGACCAAATATAAGAATGCCGGGACGAGGTCCCCAGCCCTGCTCTATTGTATAGGCCGATTCCCTGTCGTGTGGATTGTGTACCCTGTTAAACCCTAATCCGGTCATAAAACACTTGCCCAAAGGATTTAAACCCAATGCATAATCCATCATCTGACTGACCGCGTTTATATATTTTTGTTCCCCGGTCAACCGCCATAGCATAAGTATAGGGAAAGAGTACTGGCCCTGAGCCACATTACTGCCCCACCACCTAAGGCTTAAAGGCGTACCTACAGGGTATGCGTTTCCTTCCAAATATCCCAATTGCTTATCGACAGTGGCTTGAAGCGCTTCCGTAAAAATTTTTACAACCCTGGCATCGGTGGGGATATTTTTAGCGATTATGTAAGAATAAAAATAAGATACCAACCATGCCTTATTCGCGAAAGCCTCGGTTCCCTGGTTGTAAGTATTTGCCAGTTCCCTGACATCATCTGCATGTTCTTTGATATAAGTATGGGCAGACTCATCTCCGGTAAGAAGGTATTTTTCCACAGAGTAGTACATTCTATGGTTGGGCGTGATATTATCTCCGGCCGCTATAAACGCCTTTTCAGCTCGCTCTACAAGTTCCCTGGTTCTTTCCGGCTGGTAGGGTTCAATTATGCGAGCCAGGTGCATAAACATCCCGGAAGCCCAGGCGGCCGTACGGGGATCGATCCTTTCTGAACCGAACAGATGATCTTCCTTGTCGTACGTGGTAAAAGGCGAGTAACCCAAGGTCTCGGTCCCCCAGGGGATTTCACCGGATTCTTCCTGAAAATACTCCCAAAACATTGCGCCCCATGCGGCCTCGTCAATAATATCGGGAATTCCGTTCCCCTTGCCAATTATATAGTAGTTCTCGTCGAATATATCGGGAATATTGAACTGATCATCGGTAAAGTATTGAGGGAAAGCCTCAAATGTTGTTAAAAGAGTGGAGGTCACGTCCATATGATAAGTTCTACGGTCAGCATCACCGGCATCATGATATCCTCCCCAGACTTTAATGGTTGGTTCCGTTCCTTCAACCTTCAGACTGGCCTCCGCGATTGGCGCATATGTCTGGTAAACTATCTCATGACAGGGCTTCATCCTGATATTCCAGGCATAAGGCCACATAATCTGAATCCCACAACGCTGGTGGTACAAAGAACGAAAACTGGTGTGACCCAAACGACGGGAGAAATCACCACCAACACCAAATGGATAGGAAGATCCATACCCATTTACGGTAATCTTATAAGGTCCCCCGGCGGGAACATCCGACAAATCAATTCTATAAACAAAATCACCGGAGGAGACATCTTCTCCAATCTTGACAAGAACTCCGGAAGCAATCTTTTTCCCGGTTGCCTCTTCGTAAACTGAATATGCGGGCAACGCGCCTTCGATCTGTTTAACTCCTCCATCACCTGTCCAAATCGCGAAGTTGGCATACCTGACATCTGACAAGGCACTGTATCCTACCTGATTGGTTTTTATGGACTCGCAAAAAATATCGGTATCCTTGAATGTAAACGCAAATGTTCCATACGGAGTTTCCAATGTGTACCTGTTCCCGTTAACCAAATCGGGAACACCCAAATAGATGTAATGATCGCATTTATTGCTTTCCGTAACAAATTTATTGATCGATTTGACACCTTTCCCGTTCAATTTCCATTGAGAAGGATTTGAGATGTCTACCTCATCCATATCAATAATGTCACTTTTGAAGAACACTACCAAAATATCTTTTGAAGCTGTTCGGATCTCCTGAAAAGAGAGGTTTGCGTTTGCTGTTACGGATAGCAACAGGCCCACAATAAGAAGTGATAGTTTATTCATTTTTTTAGTTTATTAAATGTGTATAGAGGTATAAAGAAGTACTCCCTTCTTTATTGCCACAACTTAACAAATATAAGTTTTTTTTGTAATGATGATGTAATTCCGATGTTAGATGACGGATTGGCGGTATGTTTTTATTGCCGATTTCGGAGTACGTTCCTATCAAGTTAAAATTACTTTTGATACGGGCTTTACCGCTCGAATATCCACTGAACCGACAATTAATTGTACCGCGAAGGCTATCAATTCCCTTTATTTATAAAAGAAGTCCTAAAACTGTCCGGTTTTGTTTTTTTGGTTATATATTTGATACAATTCCTAACTTATGGCATACTATGAGAAGATTTGGCATTTTCACAAGATATACCGAAAAATATTGGCATACTTTTGGAAACGTTACAGCCTTTAAGTCACGACAGAGGTAACCGCGCATTGATATACCAGTATTCTATCGGTGATTTGAGCAGTTTGTCCAATGAAGAGGCAAAGTTAGTTATTAATGAGCTTGCAAAACGTGGAGTTGGAGTGATTACCTTCTGGAAAAAAGGAGAAGCAATGGAAACCTGTGTTAATGAAGGTATTCGTATCGCGAATCTTCAAAAATGTGTTGATCATTTGAAGTGTAATCTATTCAATAAGGTCAGGCATGGAGTAGAGGGTGAGCAAAAGATACCATTAAAAATTTAACATCTTTTCAGTACAATCTAAAAATTGGGCATATATTTGAACTATAAACATTATTTTTTTTGTGTAAATTAGGTTTTTTCAAAATAGTTGTCCAAATGATTCCTTACAATAAGCATTTTTTCTTTTCTCTTATATTCACAGCTCTTTCTGCCCTCTCCTCTATGGGCCAATCCATGGAAAAAATCAATTTGGTTGACGAAAACAACAAAAAACAGGGAACCTGGATCAGTTATCATTCGAATGGGAACATCCGGTACAAAGGAAAATTCAAAGACGATCAACCAATGGACACAATGACCAGATATTATGAGAACGGTATGAAAAGATCTGTGATGATTTACAATGAAAACGGTCGGGATGTTTATGCGTATATTTACCACACCAATGGTTTTCTTGCCTCAGAGGGGAATTACAGGGATCAGATGAAAGAGGGAAAATGGAAATTCTTCTCTTCAACAATTGATGGGTATATGGTAACAGAGGAACACTATACCGAAAATATCAGGAACGGAAAATCCATAAAATATTTTGAAAACGGAAATATTGCCGATATTACCATATATTCTTTTGGAATAAAAGAGGATAAATGGCTACAATATTACTCCAACGGAGTTCCATTTCTGGAAGCCAACTATTCCAACGGAAAGCTTGACGGCAAATTTGAAACATGGTTCAATAATGGAAATCCGAAATCTGTGGGTTTGTACAAAGATAATCTTAGGGAAGGCAAGTGGCTAATTTACAATGAAGACGGTTCATTAAAATATGAAGCAAACTATGTAAGGGGAACTCCCGACAACAAACAGATGATAATTGACGGTTCCGAATTAATCGATAAAATGGAGCTGGATGGAAGATATGTCGACGACCCCGAAAATGGACTTCCAATGTTTTATTGATCTATGGAATCCAACATATCACTATACGAACTCCAACAACTGATCAAAAATGCGGTATATATTGGCACACCCGACATTTATTGGGTGGTTGCTGAAGTGTCGGAAATAAAAGTCAACAGTTTTTCGGGCCATTGTTATCTTGAACTGATTGAAAAGGAAAAAACGGGTGAAGGAGTTAAAGCCAGGATCAGGGCGACAATCTGGAAAAACAACTATTTGCTCATAAGCAGCAAACTTGAAAACACTATAGGCTCCTCTATCGCCAGTGGAACAAAAATTCTTTTCAAGGCCAGGGTTGAATACCATGAACTTTATGGCATAAGCCTTTCAATAACAGATATTGACCCTTCTTTTACTTTAGGCGAGATGGAGGCCCGAAGAATGGCGATCATTAACCAACTCAATGAAGAGGGTGTCTTCAATATGAACAAAGAATTGGAATTTCCGGTTCTTCCACAAAGAGTTGCTGTCATATCCTCCAAAAATGCCGCTGGATATACCGATTTTATAAATCACCTGAACAGCAACAACGAAGGGTACTCGTTCAAAACAACCCTTTTCGAGACAGTAATGCAAGGGGAACAGACAGAAGAAAGCCTGCTTATATCGCTTGACAAAATAGGGGAAACAGTGAACGAATTTGATTTGGTCGTTATCATTAGAGGGGGTGGTTCAAAAAGTGACCTCGCCTGGTTCGACAACTATAATATTGCGTTTTATATCACTCAATTCCCACTTCCTGTTGTAACAGGTATTGGGCACGACAAAGATGTATCTGTGGCTGATATGGTGGCTTTTCAATCTTTCAAAACCCCAACAGCCGTTGCCGACCATCTTATCGAATCATTCCTGGAGATCGAAGAAAACCTGATTTTATTTGGTTCGTCAATAAAAGAGATCGCGAACAAGCAGATAAAAGAGGCAAAACAATCACTAAACGAAGCGATATTTGAACTTAGCGCCTCTTCCGCCAATATTACAAGCATTTACAGGAACAGATTGTTCTCTTTGCAAAACAATATTGTAAGCAAAAGTATAGGAACCCTTTCCAAATACTTGTCAATAGTGGAAACAAAACGCGGTCAAATAGACAAAAGTGCCGCTTATATGCTTAAAAGTTGGAAAGAAACGCTCGAACTGAAAATTACCGGCACCAAAGAGAGCACAAATAGGTACTTAAAAGAGAAACAGGTTGATATCAGGATTTTAACCGAGGCATTGAACAACATGGATCCCAAAAATGTATTAAAAAGAGGTTATACCTTGACTTACAGGGATGGTGTAATAATTAAAGACGCGACAAACCTTTCGGTAAATGATATTATAAATACAAAATTCAGGGACGGCAATATTACCAGTGAAATCAAAAAAATAGACAAAGCAAAAAAGAGATTGTAAACGGGCATATATTTACTTCCCAAAATATGACAAAAAACAAACAACTGAAATAAAAACAATAATGACAAAAAAGAATATCTCATTTAACGACGCTATTGCCGAGGTTGAGGCGATACTCAAAAAAATTGAATCGGGGGTACTGGATGTTGATCTGCTCTCTGAGAGCGTGAAACGCGCCTCAGAACTTATAAAAATTTGCCAGAAAAAACTTAGGGACGCGGAAGTTGAGATTGAAAAGATTTTTACCGAGTCGCAAAAGGAGCAGTAACTCCGACACAAGTGGCCTTTATTTTTACCAAACTCTTCATGGTTATAAAAGCAACAAACCAGAGCCTTGAGCGACCCTGGTCCATTGCCTACCCTAAACCTAAATCCATGAAAAAACCACTATTATGAAACCCAAATTATCTATGTTTTACCTTTCTTTTTATAGTTTAAACGCATCGTCAAATAAAATGTTTCATAAAATAAACTAATTATTGCGTAAAATATGTAAAATTAATGGATACCCAATTTTTTACCGTGGAGTTCGACACCAATCCTTTTATCTATAATTTTTCCAACAATTCTTCAACTTACCAATATTTCCCGGACTTCTTTTTAATATCTATCTTTGGCGGTGCGGTAAAACAGTTTAAGTGGGAAGAATTTCAAGCAGAAAATGAAAATAAGTCCTGACGATAAAATATTTGAAATCTTATCATCAGCGGTTACTTCAACAAATATAAAGGCGTATGTGATAGGCGGTTGGGTGCGCGATTACTTGTTGAACCGAGAATATCCGAATAAGGACATCGATATTGTTGTAATTGGCAGCGGCACATCCGCCGCGAAAAAAGTAGCCAAGTCCATCGACAAAACAATAAAAGTCACCACATTCAGAAAATTTGGAACCGCTATGTTTCATATCAACGATTACCAGATTGAATTTGTCGGGGCAAGAAAAGAATCTTATGATAGAAACTCAAGAAAACCGATTGTGGAAGATGGCACTCTCGAAGACGATCAAAAAAGAAGAGATTTCACTATAAACGCGATGGCCTTCAGTCTGCGTGAAGAGACATACGGAGAATTTATCGACCCTTTCAATGGAGTGGAAGATCTTAAAAACAGGATCATCCGCACGCCATTGGATCCCGTGAAAACATTTTCGGATGACCCTTTAAGGATGCTGAGGGCTATACGCTTCGCCACACAACTGGACTTTCAAATTGACAAAAAAACTTTTGAGGGAATAAAAGAGAGTGCCGCGAGAATATCCATAGTTTCAAAAGAGCGCATTGTTACGGAACTAAATAAAATAATTATGTGCGATAAACCCTCAAAGGGCTTTATGCTTCTCGATAAATGCGGTTTGCTTCAATTGATACTTCCCGAGGTTGCCAGGTTAAAAGGTGTAGAGCAAATTGAGGGTAAAGGCCACAAGGATAATTTTCTCCATACTATGGCGGTACTCGACAATGTCGCGAAAAGAAGCGATAACTTATGGCTAAGATGGGCAGCCCTTTTACATGATATTGGGAAACCGAACACAAAAAGATATATCCCTGATGTTGGTTGGACTTTTCATGGCCATGACGCGGTTGGTTGCAAAATGGTGAAAACCATTTTTACCAGGCTAAGGCTACCTCTTGGCGACAACATGAAATATGTATCAAAGCTTGTTGCGCTTCATTTGCGGCCAATAGTGTTGTCTTTAGAAGAAATTACCGATTCAGCTGTAAGAAGATTATTATTCGATGCGGGAGAAGATATCGATGATCTGATGATTCTTTGTGAGGCCGATATAACTTCGAAAAATGAAGCTAAAAAGAAAAAACACCTGAAGAATTTCGCGCTTGTCAGGGAGAAGCTGAAAATTATCGAAGAAAAAGATGCTTTAAGAAATTTTCAACCTCCGATTGATGGCATTGAAATAATTGAAACGTTCGGAATAAAACCGGGAAAAGAGGTAGGTATCATCAAAAATTCAATTAGGGAGGCGATACTCGACGGCATTATTCCCAATAATCACGATGCGGCCAGGGAGTTGATGCTTAAATTGGGAAAAGATCTCGGTTTAAATGCGAAAACAACCCCCTGAAGATTAATGTTTGATCAGATCCATAAAAACAGGAAGATGGTCGCTATACCCACCATGATATGAATATCCCCACCATGACGAAAAGGGCCTTTTACCGGTGTAGTTAACATCGTCTGTC
>DUOU01000115.1 GCA_012838685.1 Bacteroidota bacterium
AACCTTTGTATGCCAGGGTATCGCCCGACAAAAAATAGACCAGTATGTTATCCTGTGAACCCAGCAACAATTCTCCCTCCGAATTGAATATCGCCGAAAATATCTGATATCCTTCGTTTATGGGGAATTTCTTGAAACTGCCGGCGGATGTTTCGGGACTGATACTGAACAGGGAGCCTCCCTGGGCTATCGCCCAGATGTTCCCATCGGGCCCCTCAAGCAATTGACCAATACTCCTTGTATTGTTAAGTTCCACCTCCAGGATCCCGTTCCCGGTTATCTTGTAAACCTTTCCATCATCACATCCAAGCCAAATTATCCCGAACCTATCTTTGAGAAAGACATTGGCCGTACGGGTTTCCAGTGAGTCGGGATAATATACCTGATAAAAATCGAGTCCGCTGAACTTGTACAACCCCTTTCCTGTGCTTAGCCAAAGATATCCGTCGTTATCCTGATTTATGGAATAGACAAATTTATCGGGAAGATTGTTTTCGATACTATAATTGCGAAAGCGGAACTGCTGCGCATTAACTTGCGCGGATATCGAAAAAACAGCACCAACAATAAGAGACACTACCGTTATTTTTTGAATTCTCCCCATAAACATCATTTTTACCTCGGCTTCTGCCTAACTTGGATTACAGGTTGGTATACAGGCACTCCACCAATGGGAGAACTGAAGAACGGCAACGCATCGCCACGCTGGCTTTCAATTGTAATTACCACATTATTGTTGCGTACAAGAAAATCCTGTCTTTTATGGAACTGAAAGTCGAGTGAAGAGCCAATTTCCGCCTGTTCAATGGGAACTCTGCCCTCTACCCACTCATCTTCACCGGAAACTTCCAGTTCTATTCCCTGCTTATATCTTGAAACAACAAGTATTTTTCCATCATCGTCCCAGTCGAAATTTCTCTGTCTGATATAGACCACACCTGTGTCAACATAAGGATAAATATGCGAAACACTTTGGTTTTCGTTCCATAATCTAAAGGTATATGAGTAAGTAAAGGCATTGCCTCCCTCAATGGGAACATTGGCATCGGCCTCCTTGCTAAGAAAATATCTGAACATATTGCCATCGTCGCCCGCTATCCCCTCGCTTACAATCTTAAAAAGGTATGAGTTCCACTGTTCACTGAAGTCGCCGCTGGTTGGATTGAACGGGCCAAATGTGAACCACTGGTCATCATATCTGGGATCTTCCCCAAAAGCTCTCGACGCCAACAAATTTCCCTTTTTATAGTTATCTCCCTTATTCAGCCCTTTTGACTCTTCGTTAAAGTTTGGATCCACCCCCTGACCGCCATAAACCGAGAACAATGTCCTCGTGTTCCAGGTAAATTTCAGTTCGTCATGCTCTCCCCCACAGTCGGGATCAAAAACTCTGATATAAAACTGTCCCGTATAATCTCTTGGTATGGCGAAAAAGAATATTTGATAGAAATGTGGGTCCCCCCAGGAGGTTTCACCATCTTTTCCGAAGGTAACCAGGTATGGTATGTTCTCATCCGTTCCCGGCACCGCCTGGCCATAACCACGGGAAACAGCGCACTCCACACCTATCAGTAGCAAAGCCAATACAACTATCTTTCTAAAACTCCCCATAAATTTGGTCCATTAAAAATTAAAAACAGTTCATTCAACAACAATCTTCTTGCTCACGCAAGCCTCTTTGGAGAGTCCCGAGGCATCTTTACTTGAAGTAACAATAAGCTGAACATCGTAAACTCCGGGACTTTCCCAACTCTTTACAACATTATCGCCAACATCTATAGATTCATCATCAAAGTTCCAGTAATATCTCTCAATATCCCATCCGGGCAGGTTCGTTTCGTAAGCTGTCAGATTTATTGACTGTCCAACCCTGACCGTGTCAGGAGAGGCGATAAACGGTTGTTCAAAGTCCCTTATCTGGAGGAAATAGCTCTTTTGGGCAAGCAATATCTCTCCTGTGATAAGATTCTCCAGGTTGAGCCTGATAGTGTAATCTCCCGGACCGGGGTAACAATGTTCAACAATCTCTCCTTCAGCCTTTTCTCCATCGCCAAACTCCCACTCATATATAAAGGGAATTGTATCATATTTTACAGCGTTTTCCTCGATAAACTCATAACAATAGTTGTTGTAAAGCAACTCATCGCATGAACTTTTTCTTATTATCGTGGATATAAACCGATAAATATTGTCGTTACTGTTGTTCCTGTTTGACACGAAATAACCCAGAGCCCCATCTTCTCCGGCAATAAACGCGAAATCGTCGGCTTCCGAGTTAATCGGCTCGGCCATATGCCGGGGTTCGCTCCATTCCCCCGAAATTTGTGTGGAATAGTATATATCCAGTTTACCATATCCTCCGGCCCTGTTTGATGAGAAATAGAGTTTACCCGATTCATGTATATGCGGATAATTTTCCGAAGCGCTGGAATTAATTGTCGGCCCAAGGTTTACAGGTGCCCCCCATTCACCATCAACCAATTCGCAATACCAGATATCCGATCCTCCCTCTCCTCCTTCCATATTTGAGGCAAAATAGAGAA
>DUOU01000116.1 GCA_012838685.1 Bacteroidota bacterium
AAACAAAATTTATGAAATATGACAAGAGATAATCTAAAAATAGGACTTTTCGGTTACGGATGCGTGGGCCAGGGACTGCACGACGTGCTGAACAGCAGCAAGGGCTTTAAGGCCGACATAGTGAAGATTTGCGTAAAAAACCCGGGTAAGCCGCGCAGATTGCCAATGTCATCTTTTACATACGACAAATATGAGATACTGGACGATCCGTCGATAAACCTGATCGTTGAACTTATAAACGACGCCGACGATGCGTTCGACATTGTGGCCACGGCGATGAAAAACGGCAAAAATGTCGTCTCGGCCAACAAGCTGATGATAGCTACCCACTTCAGGGAACTGGTAGATATGCAGAAGAGATATAACGTGTCATTCCTGTACGAAGCCTCAGCGGGAGCGTCGATTCCCATTATTCGGAACCTTGAGGAGTACTACGACAATGAACTGCTCTACTCGCTGAGAGGCATTCTCAACGGAACCACCAACTACATACTGACTTCGATGTACAACAAGGGAACCAACTATGAGTCTGCTCTGGCCGAAGCCCAGCAAAAGGGTTTCGCGGAGATCGACCCTACACTAGACGTGGAGGGGTGGGACGCCAAATACAAGCTGTGTATCCTGACGGGCCACGCTTATGGGGTATTTCTTGATCCGGCCGATGTTTTCCATCACGGCATAAAAACCATAACCAAACATGACATCCAATATGCCAGGGAAAAAGGTTATAAGATCAAACTGGTATCTTACGTTGGGAAAACTGATGAGAACCATATCACCGCGTTTGTGCTGCCACGATTTATAGCGGCAGATAAAAACTTTTACAATGTTGACTATGAGTATAATGGCGTTATAGCCGAGGCAGCGTTCGCCGACAGGCAGTTTTTTTATGGCAAGGGGGCGGGAGGACACGCTACCGGAAGCGCGGTATTTTCGGATATTTCCGCGAACTCCTACGGTTACAGGTATGAGTACAAAAAAATGCGCCAGGAGCTGGTACCGGAATATACGCTCGACCACAAGATTGAGGTCTATGTGAGATATAGCGACGACAAAACAGCCGACCTCTTCAATTTTGAGGATGTTTCGGAATGCTTCCGCAGCAAGGAGTACAAATATATTGTCGGCACCCTGAACCTGAAAAAACTGTTCGACATAAAAGAACTGATATTCGACCGGGATATCTTTATTGTCAATACGGGCAGGAAGTTTACCGATTGATTTTTTACTAACCCCCAAGCTGAACGAGATGTCTCCCGAAGAGCTGCTGAAGAAAAAAATATTGGTTCTTGATGGCGCTATGGGCACCATGATCCAGAAACACGGACTTGCCGAGGCCGATTACAGGGGTGAACTGTTCAAAGACCATCCAAGGGAACAAAAGGGCAACAACGAACTGCTGACACTCACACAAAAGGAGATAATCATTGGCATACATAAAGCATATCTGGAGGCCGGTGCTGATATCATAGAGACCAATACCTTTAATGCCAACAAGATATCTATGGCCGACTATGGCATGTCGGACCATGTGTACGAGCTGAACTATCAGGCCGCTAAAAACGCCGCCGAGGCTATCAAACTATATGTCGCGGAAAACCAAGGGAATGTTTCCGATAAGGGTGCGGAAAAAGATAAAAATCTATCCGCCGGATTCGGGGACGGCTGTTTTATTGCCGGCTCCATAGGCCCTACCAACCGTTCCGCATCCATGTCGGCAGACATAAACGACCCCGGCGCGAGGGCGGTAACATTCGATCAACATGTCGAATCATACGAAGAGCAGGTACGGGGACTTATGGACGGGGGCGTCGACATTCTCCTCGTTGAGACCGTCTTTGACCCTGTAAACTGCAAAGCGGCTCTTTTCGCCATAGAAAATGTTTTCGCCGAAAAAGGGAAAAGGGTTCCCGTAATGGTATCGGGTACGCTGGCCGACACCAACGGAAGGTTGCTCACGGGGCAGTCGCTCGAGGCTTTTCTGATAGCTATATCCCATTTCCCCCTGTTCAGTGTCGGACTGAACTGCGCTTTCGGTGCCGCACAGATGCGTCCGTTTGTTGAGGAACTCGCCCTCAAAGCGCCTTTCGCGGTCTCCGCCCACCCCAATGCAGGCCTGCCGAACGAGTTCGGGGAGTACGACCAGTCGCCCGAAACTATGGCCACTATCGTTGAAAATTACCTAGCCAACGGTTGGGTCAACATTATAGGCGGTTGCTGCGGAACAACACCGGAACATATAAGGTTAATCGCCGAACTGGCCAAGAGATACAGACCGCGGACCATACCGGAAAATTTTTACGGTATCCTGTCCCCAACCCAAAAAAGTACCCTGCTGAGCGGCCTCGATCCGTTATCCATAAGCAGGGCATCAAACTTTGTCAACATTGGCGAACGGACCAACGTGGCGGGTTCGGCCAAATTCGCCCGCCTCATCAGGGAAGAGAGGTATGAGGAGGCTGTGGCCATCGCTCGCGATCAGGTGGAGGGGGGAGCGCAGGTAATTGATATCTGCATGGACGAAGCGCTGCTCGACTCCGAAAAGGCAATGGTCCGCTATCTTAACCTGCTGATGTCGGAGCCTGATATAGCACGGCTGCCCGTTATGATAGACTCTTCACAGTGGAGCGTGATCGAAGCCGGACTGAAATGTGTACAGGGGAAGTCTATTGTAAACTCCATCAGCCTTAAAGAGGGAGAGGAGAATTTTTTGGAAAAAGCCTCCCTAATAAGAAAATATGGAGCCGCCGCGGTGGTTATGCTGTTCGACGAGAAAGGTCAGGCCGACAGCTACGAAAGACGCGTGGAGGTAGCCGCCCGCTCCTACAAGCTCCTAACGGAAAAGATAGACTTCCCGCCCGAGGATATCATTTTTGACCCCAATGTTCTGGCAATAGCCACGGGCATCGCGGAACACGACAACTATGGCGTTGACTTCATAAAAGCTACGGCATGGATAAAGCAAAACCTGCCGCACGCCAAGGTCAGCGGCGGCATCAGCAACCTCTCCTTCTCGTTCCGCGGGATAAACACCGTGCGCGAGGCCATGCACTCGGTGTTTCTCTATCATGCTATCAAAGAGGGACTAGATATGGGTATCGTCAACCCCGGGATGTTGAGGGTGTACAGCGACATTGAGCCGAAGCTGCTGGAACTTACCGAGGATGTGGTGCTGAACAGAGACGCCGAAGCCACGGAAAAGCTGATAAAATATGCCGAAAGCCTCAAGGAGGATACTAAAAAAGAGGATAAAAAAGATCTCTGGCGGGATCTGGAGGTCACCGAAAGGATCAAATATGCCGTGGTGAGGGGTATAGACAAGTTCATTGATGAGGATGTTGAGGAGTGTCGGCCACTTTTCGCCAAAACTCTCGAGATCATTGAAGGTCCGCTGATGGATGGCATAAACGAGGTGGGCGACCTGTTCGGCGCCGGAAAGATGTTCCTTCCCCAGGTGGTCAAAAGCGCCAGGGTGATGAAGAGAGCCGTGAACAAGCTGACACCCTACATAGAGGCTGAAAGTGCCGGAGGCGGGAAGAAAGGTTCCGGCAAGATATTGATGGCGACCGTTAAGGGCGATGTGCACGACATTGGCAAGAATATAGTGGGCACGGTATTGGCTTGCAACAACTATAAGGTGGTAGATCTGGGAGTTATGGTTCCCTGCGAAAAGATACTCGACACCGCTGAAAAGGAGAAGGTAGACTATATAGGACTGAGCGGACTGATAACCCCATCTCTCAGGGAGATGGAACATGTGGCCTCGGAGATGGAGCGGAGGGGCTTTGATATCCCTCTGCTAATTGGTGGGGCCACCACATCGGAAATACACACCTCCGTGAAGTTGGCGCCGCTGTACAGCGGTCCCGTCATATATGTTGTGGATGCTTCACGGTCGGCTACCGTGCTCGCTTCATTGCGAAGCGACAAAAAAGAGGAGTTCCTGGCATCGCTATATGACCGTTACGCCGCTATGCGGAAACTCCATGAGGATAAAAACCGGACCAGAACACTGTTAAGCATCTCCGATGCCAGAAAGAACAAGTTGAAAACCGATTGGGAAAAACTCGACATTACTGGGCCCAAGGAGCTGGGAAGAACGATACTGAGGAACATAGATATAAGAGAGATAGCCCACTACATCGACTGGACAAGTTACTTCGCCGAATGGGGCATAAAGGGAAAATTTCCGAAAGTGTTCAACGACAGGGAGAAGGGCGAAGAGGCAGAAAAACTCTATTACGACACGCTGGAGTTCATAGAAAAAGCTGCACGGGAAAATCTCTACCGCAACGGGGTCGTTTTTGGGCTGTACGGGGCGAACAGGGTGAACGACGACGATGTGGAGATAACCGACGAGAATGGGACCAACCTGGCCACCTTCAACTTCCTGAGGGAACAGTCGCCCAAAGAAAAGGGTAAACCGAATCTCTGTTTGGCCGACTATATAGCACCGGCATCTTCCGGCAAAAAAGATTATATGGGGCTGTTCACCGTATCGGTGGAGGCTGTTCCCGAGAAGGTCGCGATGATGGGGAATGATGATTATACGGCACTTATGATCAAGTTGTTGTCGAATCAATTAGCCGAAGCCGCAACCGAATATATACATGAAAGGATACGAAAGGAGTACTGGGGATACGCGAAAAGGGAAAAACTGACGGTCGAGGAGCTGCTCGACGGGAAATACCGGGGAATCCGTTCCGCTCCGGGATATCCCGCATCTCCCGATCATACGGAAAAAGCTGCTATATTCGCGTTATTGAAAACAACCGAAAGTATCGGTACCGAGCTGACCGAAAATTATGCCATGAAGCCGTTGTCATCGGTTTGCGGTTATATCTTCGCGCATCCCGGTTCAAAATACTTCAGGATAGGCAGAATAGGAACCGACCAATTGGAAGATTACGCGAAAAGAAAAAAGATAACACCTGAGGAGGCATCGCATTGGCTCTCCCAAAATATTGAATAGAGAATGAATGTTTTAGAGAAAATAAAGTCGGCCAAAAGTCCGCTGTTTACATTTGAGCTGCTGCCCCCTCTCAAAGGGAGAAGCATCGACAAAATCTATGAAACCATTGAGTGTCTCCTGGAATTTGAACCCGCGTACATCAACTTTACGTCGCATAGGAACGAGATTGTTTATAAGGAGAACGCCGACGGCTCGATAGAAAAAAGGGCCGTTCGCAAGCGACCCGGCACCATTGCCCTGGCCGCCGCCGTCAAATACAAATACAACATTACCGTTGTACCCCACATGGTTTGCGGTGGTTTCACCAAAGAGGAGACAGAAAATGCGCTCATAGAGATGGATTTTTTGGGGATAAACGATGTGTTGGCGCTCAGGGGCGACGCCCCGAAAGGGATGAAAAGGTTTATCGCCGAAAAAGATGGGCATGAACATACAAGCGACCTTGTTAGGCAGATTGTGAATATGAACAAAGGAAGGTACCTCGACGATACGTTGATAAACGCCAAACCAACCAACTTCTGCATCGGCGTGGCCGGATATCCCGAGAAACATTTCGAAGCTCCCAATATGGAGACAGATCTCGCCAACCTGAAGCTGAAGATCGACGCCGGAGGCGACTATATCGTAACCCAGATGTTCTTCGACAACGCCAAATATTTCAAGTTTGTGGATGATTGTCGGCGCCTTGGCATCAAAGTTCCCATAATCCCCGGCATCAAACCGATATCGGCGAAAAGCGATATCGAACTGTTGCCACAGACCTTCAGCATCGACCTGCCAAACAAGTTATACCAGGCCGTAAAAAAATGCGGAAACGACGATGATGCCCGCGAAGTGGGAATTGAATGGGCAACCCAACAGACCAGGGAGCTGATAGCGGGGGGTGTTCCGGGCATACACTTCTATACCCTGGGACGATCCGACAATGTCGCCAAAATCGTAAAAGCGGCGTATTAAAAATATTTCGGGCAAATCTCATTCTGAAACCGGGTTAACTAGAGTTAACTATCCATTTTACAATAAACCAAGATTGTATTTTTTAATACTGCTATGGGGAGCATACAGTAGATAACAGCAACTTTTTAGTTGCCTATTTGTTAAATAAAGTTAATTGTTGACTGCCAGCGTTACTTTTATAACCGTTTTTTCGTCT
>DUOU01000117.1 GCA_012838685.1 Bacteroidota bacterium
ATTTTTGGTATCAAATATGGATATGAAGGACTTATCCCAAAATATAACCATGAACTAATAGAGCTCACAACAGAAATGGTCGCAGATATAGACCTTCAGGGGGGAACATTCTTAGGCTCCTCCAGGGGGCAGCAAGAGGTGGACAAAATGGTTGATACCCTTGAGATTATGAATGTTAATATACTTTTTTGTATAGGTGGAGACGGTACACTTAGGGGAGCGCACGCTATTCATGAAGAGATTGAGCGCAGGGGCCTGAAGATATCTGTAGCCGGTATTCCCAAGACTATTGACAACGATATAGACCTTATCCAGAAATCTTTCGGGTTTGAATCGGCCGTATCCGTTGCCGCTGAAATAATCAATAACGCCCATAATGAGGCCCACGGAGCATATAACTGCGTTGCCCTGGTTAAACTTATGGGCAGAGATTCCGGTTTCATTGCCGCCAGCGCGTCTCTTGCCGTACAGGAGGCAAATTTTGTTCTCGTTCCGGAAGTTCCTTTCGACCTGTATGGTCCTCGGGGGTTTCTTAAAGCATTGAGAACCCGTCTCGAAAAAAGGCACCATGCCCTGGTTGTAGTTGCTGAAGGGGCAGGGCAGGAACTGTTTGAAACCGAGAGCGTAGAGAGAGATCCCTCAGGAAATATCATTCACAAGGACATTGGGATATTTTTGAGAGATAAGATAAAAGAGGAGTTCACGGCTAAAAATTTCCCGCATACGATAAAATATATCGACCCGAGTTATATCGTCAGAAGCGTACCGGCAAACGCAAACGACAGTAAATTCTGCAACCTGTTGGCCCAAAACGCCGTTCATGCCGCTGTCGCGGGCAAAACCGACTTTGTAATAGGTTACTGGAACGATGATTTCACGTTAATCCCTATTCCTATGACGGTCAGGAAAAGAAAGAAGATCGATGTTAAGGGTGAACTCTGGTGGAACGTACTGGAAGCAACCGGCCAACCTGTCAGCATGAAGAATCCGTGATATGACCATAAAAAACATCTGTTTTGATGTCGGCAATGTATTGATCAATTTCCAGCCGGCCGACTTTCTGGCCCAAAAGGGGTACGGAAGCGACAAGATAAAAACAATGGTAACCGACATTTTCCACAGTGAAGAGTGGGGGTTGTTGGATAACGGGGATATCTCTTTCGAGGAGGCGTTCGACATTATTGCCGGTAAATCTATACTGTCAAAAGAAGAAATTGTTGCCGCTTTTGATCTGTTGCCTGAACTGCTTTCTCCCATTGAAGAAAACCAAAGGCTGCTTCCCCTGCTCAAAGACAAAGGTTATAAACTATTTTATATATCCAACTTCACTGTCAAGTATTTCAACATGATATTAAAAAGGGATCCCCTTTTTGGTTGTTTCGACGATGGCGTAATATCAGGCGATTTAAGGGTTTCCAAGCCCGACAGGGAGATCTTTCTGCGAGCGTTCAGTCGCTTCATGATTCTTCCCGAAGAGTCGCTTTTCATTGATGATATTCTTGAAAATATCGATACAGCGAGAGTTCTGGGCATGAATACGATCCATCTCCAGAAAGGGGATATCTTGAGCAAAACACTTAAAGATCATAAGATTTTATAGGATTATTCTTGAAATAGTCGGACAAGAGAGCCGACTTTTTTGGTCCGATAAGCTTTGTTATCTTTTCAACCGGTGTCTTTCTGATAATAGCGACCGAGCCTAAATTTGAAAGCAACAGCTCCTTGGACTTTGGTCCAATACCCTTGATATTGTCCAACTCTGAACCAACCATACCCGCTGAGCGTTTGTTCCTGTGAAAGGTAATCCCGAACCTGTGCGCCTCATCCCTGAGTTGCTGGACAATTTTGAGACTAACCGAATTTTTGTCGAGATACAATGGAACAGGGTCATTTGGAAAGAAAATCTCCTCCAACCTTTCAGCGATTCCAACAACAGCTACCCTGTTCTCCAACCCCAGACGGGCCAGGCTTTTTACCGCGGAAGAAAGTTGTCCTTTCCCTCCATCAACGATGATCAATTGGGGCAAAGATCTCTTTTCTTCCGTAAGCCTTTTATATCGCCTGTAAACTACTTCCTCCATGGAGGCGAAATCATTTGGTCCATCAACACTCTTGATATTGAAATGGCGATACTCCTTTTTACTGGGCTTTCCGTTCCTGAAGACCACACATGCGGCCACGGGATAGGAGCCCATAATATTTGAGTTGTCGAAACACTCTATATGTACCGGAAGATCGGCCAATTGAAAATCGGCTTTCATTTTCTCGAGATTTTGGGAGGTCCTATCCTTTGGTTTCACCGCTTCCTTCCTCTTCTTCTGTTCCAACTTGAAATAAAGGGCGTTTTTTTCCGCCAGTTCCAACAACCTTAACTTATCGCC
>DUOU01000118.1 GCA_012838685.1 Bacteroidota bacterium
CCCTCCTTCAAAAGGGCGAATAATCTGTACCTTATCGCGCCTGCCATAATCATTGACTCCCCCTGCTCTACCAATAGCTTCAAAAACTGTAAGGTAATTGTAGTAATTCACGTAGGTTCCGGGAGATTTTACCTCTCCAATAACAGTAAACTTAAAACTCAATAATTTACACTCAACTGTAGTATTGTTAAATACCTTATCGGCGGCGGCTTGTACCGCAATACGTGCTTCATCTACAGTAAGGCCTCCTACTTTAACGGTTCCAATTACAGGCAACAATATATTCCCCAATTCATCTACATCATAACCATATAAATAATTCCCAGCCTCACTGGAAGCAATGTATTGATTACTTGATGTTCTTGAAGGAATCAGAAGATCATTGATAAATCCATCCAAAGACATGGCCTTTACCGTTATATAAAGCACATCTCTGGTCTTAATAATATAATCGGGCACCTCTATCGGAAAAAATGTTTCATCTTCCGGAAGGTTATTTAAATAGGCTAACTCTTTCTGGCTTGTACAGGATACTATCAATACAATTGAAAAAATTAGAAATAAGATATTGATACGTTTCACCTTAAACATGTTATTTGTTTTTTAATTTAACACACTCCCGTCTGGTCGGTTACAGACTGCTATAATCAACCAACTTAACATAATGCGCTGTCTATCTGATCGTTATGGTACGATCTTTGAGATTTAAACTAAAAATCCACTCCGTTGTTCCAAATAAGCATTAATTCTGTGGACTTAAATTGTAATAATTTAGTTTCTGCCTCTTCAGAATCAAATACCCAACAACTTGTCTTTCTCCCCAATAAGCTATTCAACTTATTATACCTTTAAACCTTATCTATACCCGTTTTAAAAAGTATAATATTATGAATATCTCTTTTATTCCCTTCACGAAATAAAACAAGTAAATCAATCTCTTCAAAACGATTCAATTCCAACCTTATAGCTTTAGTAGATTCTCCAAATACAGACTCAAGACCTTCAATATAGAAAACATCGTTACCGTTGAGAAAAAACTTCATCAGCGGTTTAACTCTAGTCTCAGGTGTCAGACTGTTAAGCATTAGTTTATTGGGTTAATTGGGTAGCAAATTTACTCAATAAGGGATAAAATACAACATTATTTATGGTTTATACGCATTAATAAAAATAAAGGATACTAATGGTTAACTACATAAAAAATAATATATTTGTACTAAATTTAAATTAGTGTTGGGTTATTTGATTTGACACCGTTTATTGTGTATGTATAGAGATATCAATAAAATCATTTTATTGACTATGAGACGACTTATATCCCTTACAATCATACTTCTCCTGCCCGCTTTACTTTTCGCTCAATCGGGTTCCGGAACTTATTTGGATCCTTTTACAGGTACTATTAGTTCAAATATAACATGGGACACAACTACTTTTCCCTCAGGAAAGGTATATGTTTCAGGTCACTTAATCGTTGAACACGGTTATTCGTTGAATATTGAAGGAGGAATGACCATAATTTTTACCGCTTCAGATAGCAGAATTCTGGTTGACGGAACATTCAACGCCGTAGGTAGCAGTGGTAACGAAATATTGTTCACTGCAGATTACGATGATGACGGAAACTATGGGGAAAGTGGAGAAAGATGGGGCCATCTTTATTACAGACATGAAAACTTAAATCAATCAACTGGATACAATAGAGCATATTCGTCAGGTGAAATTAACTATTGTATTTTTGAGTATGCAATAGGCCCCCAGACAGATATAATGCGAAGTCGATATGGAGGAGCTATGAAGATAGCTTCAATTAATGTTTCGGTATCAAATTCGATTTTCAGAAACAATACATCAGGTTGGGGAGGAGCTGTTTTAGTTGGATCAAAAACTTCAGATCCTTATGGAATTTATAACCTGCCTATCACTGGTATTAATATTTCAAATTGTTATTTTCATGACAATTCTTCCAGTTATGGTGGTGGTGCTATTTATTTTTGGGATTTATCTGGTGGTAAAGTTTCCAATTGTATTTTTGTTGAAAACACAAGTAGTACAGGTATTGACGCGGATCCGCCTCCTAACAGTTTCCAAAAAGGTGGAGCCATTTGTTCTATGAGCGGAGGTACTTCTATACTTACCAATAATACTTTTATCAAAAACACATCAAATGTTGAAGAGGGTAACCAAATTTGGTTCTCTAGCGGAGCTTCAACCGCAAGAAATTGTGTTTTTTGGAGTGATGAATATAATCCATGGACATTTGGAACAATCAATATGTATTATTGCGCATATACAGGGATTTCTCCTTCCGGAACCAACTTTGCTATCAACACCTCCAACACCGCCTCCGATGGGCCAAACTTTACCGATCCATCTTCAGGTGACTGGACAATTCAATTTATCTCGCCTTTAAGGGATGCCGGAACAACTCCTTCACCAACGGTACCGACCGACTATGCCGGCAATAACAGGGTCGGCGCATATGATATCGGGGCTTACGAGGTACCTTACAGCCGGTGGACAGGAACAACATCAACGGAATGGGCTACCTCCACAAACTGGTCAGGCGGATATTACCCCGGCGCTACGGGCTCAACGGGCGATATAATCATACCCAACGGACTTACAAACTATCCCACGTCAACTCCGGCACCGTCAGTGACAATCAGCGCCGACAAATA
>DUOU01000119.1 GCA_012838685.1 Bacteroidota bacterium
GTCTCTATTCTAAGGGGAATCAGGGAGCGATATGAGGCCCATCACAAAGTAATTATACGCGATGAGGCGATTGTCGCCGCCGTGGATCTTTCGACACGTTATATAACCGATAGGTTCCTGCCTGACAAGGCAATCGATCTTATTGATGAGGCGGCATCGAGGTTGAGGTTGGAGATGAATTCAGTACCTGAAGAGATTGACGAGGTAGAGCGTTCCATTACAAGATTGGAAATTGAGAGGGAGGCGGTAAGAAGGGATGGCGATAAATTTAAGGAGGAGAGTTTGGAGGCGGAGCTCGCCAACCTTAACTCCAGAAGAAAAGAGTTGAGAGCCGCTTGGAACTCCGAGAAAGAGTTGATAAACAGAATACAGTTTCTGAAAGAGGAGGTTGAATCTTATCGTTTGCAGGCGGAACAGGCCGAGAGGAGGGGCGATTATGGGAAGGTTGCCGAAATAAGGTACGGGAAATTGATCGAGCTTGAAAAAGAGATCGCGGAACTTAAGGAGGAGAGCGGTAAAAAGAGAAGCAAAGGGAGTTTGATAAGGGAAGAGGTGAGAGCGGACGACATAGCGGAGATAGTTGCCAGATGGACAGGGATTCCTGTCTCAAGGATGATGGAGAGCGAGAAGTCGAAGTTGCTCCGCCTGGAGGATGAGCTCCATAAAAGGGTGGTCGGCCAAGATGAGGCGATCAGAGCGGTATCGGATGCGGTACGCCGTTCCAGGGCCGGCTTGCAGGACGAGAAAAAACCTATTGGTTCATTTATCTTTATCGGCACCACAGGGGTTGGGAAAACGGAGCTTGCCAGAGCGTTGGCCGAGTTTCTGTTCAACGATGAGAATATGATGACCAGAATTGATATGTCGGAGTACCAGGAGAAATTCTCCGTAAGTCGGCTTATCGGGGCACCTCCCGGATATATTGGATATGATGAGGGAGGACAGCTTACCGAGGCGGTACGACATAAGCCTTATTCCGTGGTTTTGCTCGATGAGATCGAAAAGGCGCATCCAGATGTTTTTAACCTTTTATTGCAGTTGCTTGATGACGGCAGACTGACCGACAATAAAGGACGTACGGTCAATTTCAGGAATGTTATAGTTATTATGACATCCAATCTTGGTTCGGACGTGATCAGGGAGAGAATGGAGAGATTTGATAACAAACTTTCGGAAGAGGAGGAAGAAAAACTTAACAGAGATATTCTTTCACTTCTCAGGAGGTCGTTCCGACCGGAATTTTTGAATAGAGTTGATGAGATTGTTGTCTTTAAACCACTGGAAATTGGCCAGATAAGGGAGATAGTGGGAATACAACTGGATATAGTGGCGAAGCTTCTGTCAAAGAACGGGATTAATCTTGTTGTTTCCGATGAGGTTGTTGATTGGCTGGCTAAAGAGGGATATGATCCCCAGTTGGGAGCACGACCAGTGAAGAGGCTGATTCAGAGGGATATAGTCAATAATATCTCAAGGGAGATAATCGCGGGAAATATTTCAGTAAACGCAACCTTAAAGATTGATATGGTAGATGGGGAGATTAAGTTCGAAACAGCTTAAAAACTCTTCAAACAGTCGTCAATATTGTTGTAAATATCGAAAACTGAATCCAGAAACAATGTCTTGAACATATCGGCGATTTTCTCGTTGGTAATGTTCAGCTTCATAACGCCGTAATTGTCTTTTGCGGTCCTCATAATTGAGAGTAGGCATCCAAAGCCGGAACTGTCAATATATTTTATATTCGCGAGATCGATTATTACGGCCGCGTTTTGTCGGTTGAAGATAGGAGTTATACCCTTTTTTATCTCTTCTGTTATCAGTGCGTTGATCTTATCGACATTAAAAGTAACGATATCCACGGATCCTTGTTTGGTAATATTGATCATTGTTTGGAATTCAATTCGTTAATGAAACTGTTCAGTTCAACTATAGCATCCTGACAGTAATTCTTGTACATTGAAACATAATCGGGGTATGCTTGAACATTTTCGGAATTTTTTGCCTGAAGTTCGAAAGTCTTCAACATTGCCGCCAGCTCATCCATGCCAAATATAGCGGCGCTTGATTTGACTTTGTGCGCCAACAGTCCCAGGTTAAGATAATCCTTCGCTTCAAGGAGGTTTTTCATCTCAGGATAAGTTTCGTCAACCTGCTTGATAAAAAGATCGACTATATTGGTTATTACGGAGATATCTCCATCGGTAGCCGATAAGATATATTCGGTATTTATCTTTTTATATTCCATAAATCTTTATGGGCTTAAGTTAATGATCGCGGCCCTAAGATAAATAATACCAGTGATTAAACGCTATTATTGTTCTAAATTCATTTTTCACATGCGGTATTTTACCGAGTAGAGGGGAGTTTTGCCCGTTGTTCCGTCGGGTTTTTGCCCACAATAGAATGTTAATTTGATCGTTGGTTCGAGATCTGTGGAGGTATTAAAAACAAACCGGCCTTATCGAAAATTTTATGAACAATTAAACGATTTAATCGATATTGTCATGTTTAATTTAAATTTTTCGGAAAATATCGCTTAACAATTTATATTTGTAATTTTTAAGGTCAGTTTTTTATTGATTATCTTCGCGAAACCGATAATTGTTTTTTTTACAATTTAGCGATATTTTTAAAAATCATTCTTATGAAGAGTACTCCGTTTTCAAGGTTCCATAAATCTGCCGGAGCCAGGATGGTGCCGTTCGCTGGTTATGAGATGCCTGTTGAATTCTCGGGCATCAACGATGAGCATCTTACGGTAAGGGAAAAGGTTGGTGTGTTCGACGTGTCACATATGGGAGAGTTTATGGTTTCGGGAAAGGGGTCAACAGAGTTTCTCCAGTATGTGACCACAAATGATGTCGGGTTGTTGTATGATGGAAAGGTACAGTATACCTGTTTCCCGAATGGTAATGGAGGAATAGTTGATGATTTCTTGATTTACAGGTATACGCCCGAAAAATATCTTCTGGTGGTGAACGCCGCCAACATTGAAAAAGATTGGAATTGGTGTGTAGCAAATGCGGGCAAATTCGGACTGGAAGCGGGACAGGATCTGGTAAATATTTCCGATGAAATTGCCCAGTTGGCGGTACAGGGTCCATTGGCGTTGAAAACAATAAGTAAACTCACTTCCGAAGATATTGCCGATATGGGGCATTACATGTTCAAAACAGTTGAACTCGCCGGAATAAAGGATGTATTGCTCTCTACTACCGGTTATACCGGTGCGGGGGGATTTGAGATTTATGTGAAAAATATGGACGCGGACCGACTTTGGAACGCGATTTTCGAAGCGGGCAGGAAGTATGGGATCAAACCAATTGGTCTCGGCGCGCGCGATACTTTGAGATTGGAGATGGGGTATGCTCTTTACGGCAATGATATTGATGACAACACGTCTCCTATCGAGGCAGGTTTGGGATGGATAGTTAAATTTAATAAGGAGTTTATTGATAAAGAGCTGTTGATGAGACAAAAGCAGGAGGGGGTGACAAGAAGGCTCAGCGGCTTTATGATGGTTGACAGGGGTATCCCGCGACAGCATTATGAAGTTGTCGATAAATCGGGGAACAAGATTGGTGAGGTTACGTCCGGCACAATGTCACCTTCACTCAAAAAGGGGATTGGTATGGCATATATTAAAGAGGGGCATTGGGACGAGGGTGCTGAAATATATATAAAGGTAAGGGATAGGCAATTAAAGGCGAAGGTGACCAGACCCCCTTTTGTTGGCCGTTAGTTTGTTGTACACATGTTTTGTGATTGTGATTGATGAAAAGAATTGAGACCTGTTTTTCGCCCGCACTGTATGAAGGGGATAGACATAAGGGGGAGTTTGTCGTTATTATTGACATATTGAGGGCATCTTCGGCTATATGTACGGCATTCGCCAATGGTGTTGAATCTATTATCCCGGTAGCTACCGTTGCCGAAGCAAGGGAATACAAACAAAAAGGATATTTGGTTGCCGCTGAGCGGGACGGTTATGTGCTGGATTTCGCTGATTTTGGCAACTCTCCTTTTAACTTCACCAAAGAAAAGGTTGGAGGAAAGACCATAGTATACAGTACCACCAATGGAACGGGATCGATACATAAAGCCGAAGGGGCCGGTAAGATCGTTGTTGGGTCATTTTTGAATATCACGGCGTTGACAGATATGATTATTGGTAGTGATATGGATGTCGTACTTTTTTGTGCCGGTTGGAAGAACAGGTTCAGCCTTGAGGATACTCTCGGCGCCGGATCTTTTGCGGAAAGACTGCTGGAGTCGGGCAGATTCTCCACAATATGTGATTCAACGTTCGCCGCGATTGATCTTTGGAAACAGGCAAAAGTCGATCTTTGGGGCTATATCCAGAAAGCGGCGCAGAGAAGCCGGTTGAGGGACAAGGGACTTGACGACTGTATCCAGTTCTGCCTTGAACAGGACTTTACCGATAGCGTGCCATGCTTCAGGGAGGGGGCTCTTGTTGATTAATTATTAATATTTTGATAATGCGCTTTTTAATATTTTTTACAATAATATATACCTTTACAACCGCAGATTTACACTAATTTTTACTCATATGAAAAAACATAATTTTTATGCAGGTCCTTCGGTTCTGTCGCAGTACACTATCGACCATACAATTGAGGGTATAAAGAATTTTGATGGAACAGGCTTGTCCGTGCTTGAGATCTCACATCGCAGCAAAGAGTTCGTAGCATGTATGGAACAGACAGTCGCCCTTTTCAAAGAACTTCTGGATGTACCTTCAGGTTATCAGGTACTATTTTTGGGAGGTGGAGCCAGTTTGCAGTTTGCCATGGTTCCCATGAATCTTTTAGTCTCAAAAGCAGCCTATCTAATAACCGGTTCATGGGCCAGCAAAGCGTGTAAAGAGGCAAAAATTATAGGAGATGTTGTTGAGGTGGCATCTTCCAAGGATAAAAATTTCAATTATATTCCAAAGAACTTTACTGTTCCCGCTGATGTAGACTATCTGCACGTTACTACAAATAACACCATTTTTGGCACGGAACTCAAGAAAGATCTTGATGTTCCGGTCTTGATGGCGGCAGATATGTCTTCAGATATTTTCAGTCGTCCGGTAGATGTATCCAAATATGCGGTTATTTATGGTGGTGCCCAGAAAAATCTGGGTCCCGCGGGTCTCGCGTTCGTTGTCATCAAGGAAGATCTGCTCGGAAGAGTTACCCGCCCACTTCCAACAATGCTGGATTACCGCGCACATATCGAAAACGGTTCAATGTTTAATACACCTCCCTGTTTTGCTGTATATTCATCGTTACAAACTTTGAAATGGTACAAGGAACAGGGTGGGATAAAGGCTATCCAGAAGAAGAATGTCGAGAAAGCGAGGCTTTTGTATGATGAAATTGACAGAAATAAGATGTTTGTATCTACGGTTTCGGATGCGGAAGACCGCTCATTGATGAATGTTTGTTTTGTAATGGCCGAGGAGTACAAGGATCTGGAAAACGATTTCCTTGATTTCGCGAAGCAGAAGGGGTTAATCGGTTTGAAAGGCCACCGTTCGGTTGGAGGCTTCAGGGCCTCTCTATATAATGCATTGTTAAAAGAGAGTGTGGAACTTCTTGTTAATACCATGAAAGAGTTTGAACTTAAAAATTAAGGAGAAACAGAAATGAAAGTACTTGTTGCTACGGATAAACCCTTCGCTCCCGCGGCGATTAAATTGATAAAAGAGGTTATGGACGGAGCCGGATTTGAATTGGTATTGTTGGAAAACTATACTGATGTCGCCGATTTTTATAAAGCTGTAGCCGATGTTGACGCTCTGATTGTCAGGAGCGACAAAGTTACCGCGGCGGTTTTGGATGCCGCCAAGAAATTAAAAATTGTTGTTCGTGCCGGTGCAGGATACGACAATATTGATTTGGCCGCCTGTACGGCAAAGAATGTGGTAGCGATGAACACCCCCGGGCAAAACTCAAATGCCGTTGCTGAATTGGCTTTTGAAATGATGTTGCACCAGGCTAGATTCGGTTTTGCCGGAAAATCGGGCACTGAGCTTAGAGGCAAAAAAATTGGTATCCATGCGTTAGGGAATGTTGGCAAATATGTTGCCCTGATAGCAAAAGGATTCGGTATGGATGTTTATGCGTATGATCCTTTTGTTTCCATAAATGATATTAGAGCGGCAGATGTAAAACCGTGCCACTCCGAAGAGGAGTTATACTCTACATGCCAGTACGTTTCATTGCATATTCCTCTTGATGAAAAGACCGAAAAATCCATAGGAGCCAAATTGTTGCGCAGGATGCCCAAAAATGCGGTATTGGTCAATACCGCCAGAAAAGAGGTGATAGATGAGGAGGGGCTCCTCCAGATCATGGAAGAGAGGAATGATTTCAAATATCTTTCCGATGTGGCTCCGGATTGTGCCCCCATATTTAAGGAAAAATATGTGGACAGGTTTGTCTTTACCCTTAAGAAGATGGGAGCGCAAACCGCGGAAGCCAACATTAACGCCGGAGTTGCCGCGGCCAGTCAGATAGTCGATTTTCTGAAAAACGGGAACGATAAATTTAGAGTAAACTAATTATTTTTTTAGATGGCGACAGTAAAACCTTTCAGGGGGCTCAGACCGCCCCCTGAAATTGCTAAAGATCTTTCCTGTTTACCATATGATGTTATGAGTTCGGAAGAGGCCGCCGCAATGGCGGAGGGAAAGGCATGTTCATTGCTGCATATTACCCGTTCAGAGATAGATATGCCAAAGGATGTTGATGTTCATTCACCGGAAGTGTACGCCAAATCGGCGGCTAACTTCGCTTTGTGGCAAGAAAAAGGTTGGCTTGTGCAGGACGAAACACCCCATTTCTATATTTATGCGCAGACCATGGGCAAGAGAACACAGTATGGAATAGTTGGTTGCGCGGCCGTAGATGATTATCTGAGTGGTGTGATCAAGGAACATGAATTGACCAGACCCGATAAGGAAGAGGACAGAATGGTGCATATCCGCACAAACAACGCTAACATGGAACCTGTCTTTTTCGCCTATCCCGCGGTTAAGGAGATTGACGAAATTGTGGGGAGAATAACCAAAAATGAAGAACCTGAATATGACTTTGTCTCGTCCGACGGTTTCGGTCACCATTTTTGGGTCGTTAAAAAGGAAGAGGATAACAAGAATATTGAAAGGCTTTTCAGCGAGAAGGTTCCTTTTACATATGTTGCTGATGGCCACCATCGTACCGCTGCCGCCGCACTTGTCGGCAAAGAGAAAAGAGCAAAGAACCCGGGTTATAAAGGTGACGAGGAGTTCAATTTTTTTATGGCCGTACATTTTCCTGACAACCAATTAAAGATTATTGATTACAACAGGGTTGTGAAGGATCTTAACGGATTATCTGTCGATGATTTCCTGACAAAGATTGAGCAGGGGTTTGTTGTCGAAAAAATGGGATCCGAGATGTATCGCCCCTCAAAATTGCACGAATTTTCTATGTACATTGAAGGTGGATGGTACAAACTGACCGCCAGAGAGGGAACCTATGATGATAATGATCCCATAGGAGTACTTGATGTTACCATCCTTACCGATCAATTGCTTTCTCCAATCCTTGACATCCAGGACCTCCGACGATCCAAACGAATCGATTTTGTTGGAGGTATCAGAGGTCTTGGTGAACTTGTAAAACGAGTTGACAGTGGGGAGATGAAAGTGGCGTTCGCTCTTTTCCCCGTATCAATGGAACAGTTGATAACTGTGGCCGACTCGGGAAATATAATGCCGCCAAAAACAACATGGTTTGAACCAAAACTCAGGTCAGGTCTCGTTATACATCTTTTATAGCTGTAACTGAGATCGCGACCGGTCATTATTATCGAATATTTTACATAATTTTGCGGGGGAGAGCCCGGGCTCTCCCCACAATTTGGTTTTTTAGCATTGGCAGTTCAATAGGAGCTATGTCTGTTCGAAGTAATTTAATAGAGATAAAAGATTCGCTTCCGGAAGGAGTCACATTAGTGGCCGTTTCAAAAGTCAAATCTGTTGAAGAGATCATGGAGGCCTATAATTCGGGTCAAAGGGTGTTTGGTGAGAGCCGGGTACAGGAGATTATCGCTAAAAAAGATTTTTTGCCCCAGGATATCGAATGGCATCTGATAGGGCATCTGCAGAGAAATAAAGTCAAGTTCATCGTGCCTTTTATATCAATGATCCACTCAGTTGATTCCGAGAGGCTGTTAAAAACAATAAATAAAGAGGCTGGAATGGTAAACCGTGTTATTGATGTTCTGATTCAACTTCATATCGCGCAGGAACCTACCAAATTCGGATTTTCATACGAGGAGGCCGAAGCGCTGATCAGTTCTCCCCTTTTATCGGAATTAAATAACATCAGGATTCGCGGCGTAATGGGAATGGCCACCTTTACCGACGATGTTGATTTGGTGAGGAAAGAATTCAGAACCCTAAACGGCTATTTCAACCGTCTCAAAGATAGGTTTTTTAAAAACGACGACAATTTTAATGAAAAATCAATGGGTATGTCTGATGATTACCATATTGCTATTGAGGAGGGAAGTACAATGATAAGGGTGGGCAGTTCAATATTTGGCAAAAGATAACATCTATACCTGCCAGCCAATTGAACACATATTTTAAATTTTAAGAGTTTTCAAAAACCTGATTGCCAGTAAAGGGAGAACTCTTTTTTAGGAATATTGGCCGTAATTCCAATTTTTTCAGGTTCTTCTGTAAATAATTTTTTGTGAAGTGGGGAATAGAGTCAATAACATTATGTATTTTTGAAAAATAAAAATAATATGCTACTTTAGTCGTGAATTATCATATCATGGAACCTTAAACAATGAATTTTGCTTGAGTTGTTTTGTGGTACAGACAGTTTAATCCGATAAGTTTAGGTTTTATTATAAATGAAAAATTTAAAATTTACACATATGAATAGACATTCAAAGGTCAGTACATTCTTTGTGCTCGGCTTACTTTTAACAGCCGGCCTGTTTGTTGGATGTAAAGGCGGTAAAAAGGCTCCAGTTGAGAAAGAAGATACTGCTATAAGCTTTGTTTTGGATCATGATGCCATTATGCAGGATATTGAGCAGGCGGAAAAGGTATTCAACGCTTTGCCTTCACCAGTGGAATCGGCCATGCTTATAAAATCCGCGGGCGCTGAATATAACGAAGCGCTGTTAAACCCGATTTCAAATGCGAGCAGTTATGTTACAAACAGGGCCATGGCTTTGAATTTAGGCGTTTATACCTGCGATCTGAGTTTTTCAAGTATGTACGAACAGACCCAGTTGCTTATTGACTATATGAACGCTGCCAAAAAGATGGCCGATGGCTTGGGTATTCTTGACGCTATCGCGCAAGAGGATATTGACAGATTGGAGGAAAACATCAATGATTCCGAGGTTATTATGGATATTGTATCCCAAACCTTTATGAACTCAAATTCATATCTCGAAGAAAATGGCCAGCCCGCTACCGCCGCAATGGTACTTTTAGGCGGTTGGATAGAGGGGTTTTATATCAGCACACAGTTGGTGAATATGGATAATTTTGCCAATGACAAGTTGGTGGGCCGAATTGTTGATCAAAAATTTTCTATAGACATTTTGCTGAATTTACTTGCCGACAGCAGGGGTAACCAGGCTGTTGATGAACTTATTGACCAGGTCAATGAACTGAAAACCGTTTTTGACAAGGTAACTGTTGAAACCTCCGCGCCACGTCCTGTTTACGATGAAGCAACCCAATCTACGGTTATCAAGTCGGAATCAAAAGTCAATATAACCAAGGAGGTGTTCAATGAGTTGACAACCACCGTATCGTTGATCCGCAACTCATTCATAAATCCGTGAGATAAATAATATATCCCTGGACCCGGCAGTTTGAATTATAATCAGGTTTACAATCAGGAATAATATTAAAAGGTACAATAAAGATCATAACATATGAAATGGACTAAGATTATACCGCTAACCGCATTGATAGTACTTGCTTTCAGTACATCCGCATTTGGTCAGTGCAAGGCTTTCGCTAAAAAGCAGTGTTTGCCTGAACTGGGCAACTATACACATGATGGAAACTATCATGCAGCTGTTCTTGTAGAAGGAGAGGAGGCGGAGCTTTATAAAACTTTTTATTCAGATATGGAGTATAGAGTGGCTATTGTTGGAGAGGATAAGCTTCCTGCTATCGAGTTTTCCGTTATGGATGCCAACAGGAATGTTCTATACTCAAATAAGGAGCATAATTACGCATCAACCTGGGATTTCAGACTTGAAGCGAGCCAACAGTTAAAGTTGGTTATCAAGGTAACCAAATTCAATGCCGCTGATGAGATGCCGGCAAATGGGTGCGTTTCTATCATGTTTGGGTTCAAGATGTAGTAAATAACTTGTTGTTCAAATATATCTAGGGTATGCTGGTTTGAACCGCATACCCTATTTTTTGTATTTATCTGTTTCACCTTATAATGCAAGTAAACGCCAAATTTTGGACATAGATCGCCTATAAAAGTTCTTTGAGGAACGACCCGGTATATGACTGCTCACATTTTGACAGAGATTCCGGTGTGCCCTCAAATATTACATTCCCTCCCTTATTGCCACCTTCGGGTCCCAAATCAATTACCCAGTCGCAGCTCTTGATCACTTCAGGATTGTGTTCTATGATTATTACTGAATGGCCGTGATCCACGAGAGCGTTTATGGATTTTAACAACTTGTTTATGTCATGGAAATGCAGTCCGGTTGTTGGTTCATCAAAAATAAAAAGTATATGTCCGCTGTTCTTTCCCCGGCCAAGATAGTATGCTAGTTTAACTCTTTGACTTTCACCTCCTGAGAGGGTACTGGATGACTGTCCCATTTTTATGTAGCCCAATCCAACATCAGCCAGTGGCTTCAACTTTTCAACTATCTTTTTCTCGGTTTTGCCGTCTACCGATCCAAAAAAAACAATTGCTTCGTCAATTGTCATTTCCAAAACTTCGAAAATATTCTTTCCATTGTATCTTACTTCAAGTATATCTTTTTTGAATCTCTGGCCTTTACATGAATCGCAAATCATCTCTATGTCGGCCATAAACTGCATATCTACCTTAATGGTTCCTTCCCCTTGGCACTCTTCACACCTTCCTCCGTCAGTGTTGAAAGAGAAGTGTGAGGCTTTGAAATTGCTTTGCACGGAGGCCTGTTGTTCGGAAAATAGTTTTCGTATCTCATCATATGCCTTCAAATAGGTCACAGGATTTGATCTGCTTGACCTGCCTATCGGGTTCTGATCTACCAGTTCAACTCCTGTAAGTGTTGATATATCGCCTACTATTTTCTGAAAATGTCCGACAGAGAGATTTTCCCCGTTTATCTTTCCCGCCAGGTGTTTATATAATACATCATTGACCAGACTTGATTTTCCCGATCCACTGACACCTGTAACAGCCGTCAATATATGTAGTGGAAATTTGACGTTAACGTTTTTAAGGTTGTTTTCCCTTGCTCCGATCACCTCTATAAAACTGTTCCATTTTCTTCTTGTTGCCGGTACCTGAATCTTCTTCCTGCCCGTGAGATAATCGTCTGTAAGTGATTTAATGTTTTCAGAAAGGTCAAGTTTCCCTATATAGACAATTTCACCTCCGAGACGTCCCGCTTCAGGACCCATATCAACGATTTTATCCGCACACCTTATGATAGCCTCTTCGTGTTCTACAACGATGACAGTGTTACCAATATCTCTCAACTCTTTAAGAACATTGACAAGAAGGAGTATGTCGCGGGGATGCAAACCAATGCTCGGCTCGTCGAGAATATACATTGAACCTACTAAGTTGCTTCCAAGAGCCGTAGATAAATTTATTCGCTGTGATTCTCCTCCGGAAAGGGTGGAAGATAACCGGTTTAGTGTAAGATATGGAAGCCCGACGTTCATTAGATAACGAACTCTTACAGATATCTCCTTGATCAATCTGTCGGCTATTGATAGCTCACTTTCTGTGAGCTTTATTTTCAGGAAAAAGTCGTTTAACTCCTCTATTGGCATTGTTGCCAGTTGGATTATGCTTTTCCCCGAAACTTTGACATATTCGGCCTCTCTCTTCAACCTTGACCCATCGCATTCCGGACATATCGTTTTGCCGGAATAACGACTCAACATCACCCTGTACTGGATTTTATATTTCTTTTTCTCAAGGTAGGCAAAAAATTTATCGAGTCCATAAAAGTATCTGTTGCCTTTCCAAAGCAATTCTCTCTGTGTTGGAGATAATTGATAATATGGTTTATGTATCGGGAAATCGAATTTAGCGGCACTGTTTATAAGTCTTTGTTTCCATTTTCCCATACTCTCGCCTCTCCAGCATGCAATGGCATCTTCATAGATAGACAGGTTTTGATCGGGTATCACAAGATCCTTGTCTATACCGATAACATTTCCGTATCCCTTGCATTTTGGACAGGCTCCCAACGGATTGTTAAAGCTGAAAAGATATTCGGAGGGCTCCTCGAAAGTTATACCGTCTTCTTCAAATTTTGTTGAGAACCGTTCCCTTAACGCTCCTTTGTCTGTTTCTACCAGTAGCTGGCAAAATCCCTTGCCGTTCTGTAAAGCTGTTTGCGCGGAATCGGCTGCCCTCGACAATCCATCGGGTGTTGGATCAACCATAAGCCTATCAATAACAACATTCACCGTGTCGCCAATCTTAAATTCAGGAAGTTGGTTTGTCTCATCTAAGCGTATAATTTCGGAGTCCAGTTCAATACGGTTATAACCCTCTTTTTCGAGCAGAGACCTGAAATCGGCCCATTTCATATCAGGAACCCTCACCGGGGAGATCACAATTACCTTTGTACCCTCGGGAAGAGTAGCGATATAATTTACAACGTCATCAGCGGTATGTTTTTTTACCTCTTTGCCTGAAATCGGTGAGTATGTCCTGCCAATCCGGGCAAACAACAGTCGCAGGTAATCGTATATTTCGGTAGAGGTCCCTACTGTTGAACGGGGATTTTGCGAGTTTACCTTCTGTTCGATGGCAATGGCGGGTGGGATTCCCGTTATACTATCGACCTCAGGTTTGTTCATACGACCCAAAAACTGACGGGCATAAGCCGACAAACTCTCAACATATCGGCGCTGACCTTCGGCATATATAGTGTCAAAAGCAAGTGACGATTTTCCGGATCCGGAGACTCCAGTTATTACAATGAGTTTGTTTCTGGGTAGTTTTAGGCTGATATTCTTTAAGTTGTGGACTCTTGCTCCCTTAATTTCCATCTCCCCGCCTATATCAGGATTCTTCACGATCTTTTAAAGTTATGTTAAAGTTCAAAAGTAATGAATTATATAAAATTCTTTTTTTATATTTGTTTCAATAATAACGACATTTATTAACCTTTAAAAACGATTGCCTATAGTACATCTCTACTCAAACAAATTATTGGTGAGTTATGAAGAGTACGTTAACAGATCACGAACTTATCGAGAAGTTCGTCAAAGGTGATCATTCCAGTTTTGAACATTTAGTCTATCGCCACAA
>DUOU01000120.1 GCA_012838685.1 Bacteroidota bacterium
CGGATAAAACTCACTTACGTGATCTCTTCGACAGATCAAATATCAATAATGTCAATGAACGTTGCGGTTACAGTGAACCAAGTTTATTTAATTTTTAATCGTCCACTTTTTTAGTGGACAGTAGTGAAAAAATATAAACAATGAAAATCGAAAAAAAGCTTTTAAACATCCTTGACAGAGCGAGAGAGGGTCGCGCGCCAGGCAAAGAGGATTGTATTTATATGCTTCAGTTTCAAGAAACAACCCCGGAGGCTTCACTGGTACGGGCTACTGCCGATTCGATTATGAGACAGAGATACGGAAATGTCGGCATGGTGTTCGCCCAAATAGGAATTGAGATTGCTCCCTGTCCCGCCAAGTGCCTCTTCTGTTCATTTGGAGAGGGCCACACAGGCTTTGAAGCGAGCAATATGACAGATGAGGAGATTTTGGCGACTGCCCTGAACTTTACCGAGTCGAACGAGCTATATGCGCTTTTTTTGATGACAATGCACAATTATGATTTTGAAAAGTTGATCAGGATTGTCCGTATGCTGCGCGGTAAAATATCGGGCGAAACAAAGATATGTGTCAACATGGGAGATTTTGATCTGGCCCAGGCAAAAGATCTTAAAGCTGAAGGTGTGGCGGGAGCTTATCATCTTTCACGGTTACGTGAAGGTGTTGATACCTCCCTTGACCCTAAAACTCGAAATGCCACCGTCAAGAATATCAAGGAGGCGGGATTAGACTGGTATCACTGTTGCGAACCTATTGGCCCGGAACACACACCTGAAGAACTCGCGGAGCAGATTTTGTTTGGAAGAGAGTTCGGTGGCTGCTTTCAACATGGAGCGATGAGCCGAATATATGTTCCAGGTACACCCCTGGCAAAATACGGACAGATAACTGATCTGAAACTTGGGCAGGTTACGGCCGTAGTTTCCTTGGCGATGCTTGAAACAGCCGCGACCAAAACCATAGGGGTACATGAACCAAATTTAATAGGACTGACAAGCGGGGCGAATACAATATATGCGGAGACGGGAGCAAATCCCAGGGATACCGAGAAGGAGACCACTGGCCATAGAGGAAGAGATATAGCGGCATGTAAGAAAATGCTCTTTGATTCCGGTTTCAGCCACCTGCTTACCTCTCCGGAAAAACGCTCGGAGTTAACAGGTTTTTATTTATAAACGGCTCGGGTGCCATATATAAAAAAAATATTTTTTTTGATAGTCGCCGTTACCCTCGTTTCGTGCGGCAACAACCCTTCTGTCTCCACTTCCGACAAATCGGTCGAGGAGCTGAGAAAAGAGATGGCGGCCGATAGGGTGGAGCTTATCTTTTTCCACAATCATGAGCGATGCCTGACCTGTACGAATATGGAAAAGCTGACAAAAGAGGTGGTAGACACATTTTTCGGGCAACAGGTAAAGGAGGGCAAGGTGGTCTTGATTATCGTTGATATCGAGGACAGGAGAAACAGGGCAATTATCGATGATTACCGGGTTGTTTGGACTTCACTTTACATAAACAGGTGGCGGGGCGGCACCGAGAGCCGGCATAATATGACAGAATTCGCTTTTTTGAACGTCGACTCGTCGCCTGACAGGTTCAAAGAGGGAATACGACAAAAGGTAGAGGAATTATTGTAAGAAATGGAACTGGGACAACTACTCGAAAACTCGACAATTCCGTTGGTCACCGCTTTGCTGCTGGGAATACAGACGGCTATCTGTCCCTGTCCTATGACCACCAACATCACCGCCATTGGGTATATTGGAAAGGATTTGGAGAACAGGACCATAGTTTTCTGGAAAGGGATACTTTTCGCTATAGGAACCGTAATCGCCTACACCGGACTGGCGTTTGTTCTGATCCCGATAATAAGAAAAGGGCTTGACACCTATGCGGCACAAAAGGTTATCAGCGAGGTGGGAACGGTAGTTCTCCCCCTGATATTGATTCTATTCGGTTTGGCGATAATTTTCAGGAAAAGATTGGTTTTTCCATCCCTGGGACTGATCAAAAAAAGGGAGGAGAGGTTAAAGGAGAACGCCAGAAAGGGCTATTTCGGCGCCATGCTCCTGGGCATGGTGTTGGCGCTGGCCTTTTGCCCTACAACAGGGTTGATCTATTTTGGCATGCTGCTTCCCATGTCGGCCCTCCAGCCCAACGGCTATCTTCTGCCGGTCGTATATTCGCTGGCATCGGCTTTGCCCGTGGTTATCGTCGCATGGATAATCGCCTTCGGGATTTCGCGGATAGGGGAGTTTTTCGATAAGGCGAAGCTGTTTGGCAAGTGGCTGACCTATATCGTTGCCGTGGCATTTATAGCGGTGGGCATATATTTTATCGCGAGATTGTTTGTTTAGGAGGAGAGGATGGGCGACAGTAAACTGATATTTGACGAAAGGGTTCCGGCCGATGCCGTCTCCAGGGAAGAGATAAACAAGAAGATTGTCGGGTTTGTGGGAGAGAGAAATATAGTGCCTCCAATAAACCTCTCCACGCTAAGGGGCCTGGCGGAGGAGTTTATTTCCGCCAACAAGCTGGAGCCAAAAATTGCCGACTGGGCAATGGTTTTTATAAACAACGCTCTTTGGCGCGATACTGTGGCGGCCATACCCCATGAGCGC
>DUOU01000313.1 GCA_012838685.1 Bacteroidota bacterium
ATATCGGCCAAGTCCTTCGCCTTCTCGGCGATAGCGTCCAAAAGGTCTTGCCTCGCGGAATAATAGTTCTTGAAGTGTCCCCTGAACGTTTCCCTGTTTATTGTCGATGTAGTGCCTAAATTTGATAATATAGGCGTTATGTAGTTGCTTAAAGTGTTGTAAAGTGTTCCGTAAGTTCCTTTTGATACCCCATAATAATCGGCCTGCCCGTCTATCTTGCTCTTTTCGTCCACAATCGTGTCCCATTCGAGTTTTACAGCCTGTTTCTCTACCGGTGTCAACTTGCCGTCGTTCGCTATGTCGGCGAGCAATCCGTTGGCCGTGTTGGCGGAAGCCTGTGCGTTGTTGGCGGCTGTTTGGGCGGCGTTGGCCGCCGTGTCATCGGTATATTTTGAGGCCAAAGCCCAGTCACTCGCTACATAGTTTCCGGTAGCTCTACTTGTTATACAAACCTTAAGATCGCCGGAAGACAGTCCGCTCCACAAATCTCCTTCATCATAGGGCGGGGCAGGGGTAGTGGTGAACACTCTTTTTTTCCCATCTGCCGTGTCTTGCGCGGCGGCGGCGGCCAACAGAGCGGCGGTAGTGGCCGTGTCGGATATTTCTGACCATGAATATACTCCCGCTACTTTGGTGAACCTCCAGCTTCTCCCGCTTGTCGCCGATATGTTGGTGAACGTGTCGTTCAGGTGCTGGTTTTTTAGTTCATCGGTAGTCCATTCGCTCGCCGGATAATTGCCCAACGTGGGGTCATGTTCTTGGAACCACGCTATCACTTGCCCGTCTATCTGCTCTTGTAGGTCATCTACGACATCGGACAAATATTTCTCGTCTCCGCCTGTTCCCACGAATTTTATCTTTCCCCCTATTTCTCCTTCTCCATCCCCAGCAGATAAATCAAAATAGGTTTTTCCCGATGGGCTTACTATCTTGTCGACCGTTATCCTTCCGGGAAGCACTTCCGTGAAACCATAAACGGTCACCCAACTTCTTTCGCCGTTGACTTCCGAACTCAATAATCCTACCAACAGGCAATAATGTGAGGGATAATTGGCGTTGTCCTCAAAGGCTATGGGAAATTCGCTTAATATATAGGTATCAAGGTCGGAAGGCGAAGTGTTCCCTGTTCTCCTTACTTTGGCGTACAGCCAGTATTTTTTCATTCCATCCGACAAAACGCCGGAATCAAACGGGGCCATGTTCCAGAACCTGTATTCATTGGCAGAATGGGTAGAGGATATGGTTGTGATCCCCAGAGTCATGTGCTGTATTATACCGCCAGCAGGTACTTTGAGTTTTTTCTCCGTACCGTTCCAGACAATGCCATCGGGAACTACCGTTGGATTGGTCTTTGAACCCACGTACCTGAACTGGAGTTCTTTCGCTCCCACCAACAGGGACATCGTTTGTATGGTTATGGGGCTTATACTCTCGGTGAAGGTGGCCAAAAGCGATTGCCTGAGCATTTCTTGGGCCTCCACGGCGTTCTCATAACTCCTCGCGGTAAATTCGTTGGCCCTGCCTTCCGCTTCTCCTATGAGGGCCAAACTCTCTTCTTTGGTGTGGTATCTGGTATCGTGCGTATGTCCGAACATGGAATCCAAACATACCTTCACGTCCACCCCTCCGGCGTAACTGCCCTCTATTCCCAAACCTTCGTCTTTGGTGACGATTATATCGTTGTTCAACGGTACTATGACCTCAAGAGAGCCGAACTTCTCTTCCAAAAGGGCAAAGAAGTGTCCGGGGGTCTCGGAGGCTATCTCTATCCCTATTCCTGACGGTTCCTTGATCAGCGTTATCCCTGAATTGTTGGCGTTGACCACCGTCTCTATGCCGCTCTTCTTTGTGGCCAATATCTCCATTGTCTATGACTTGCCCTGTTTTATCTCGCAAAACTTTCCCTGTTCCACTACTGTCCTCGTGTTGGTAGTGGGTATGTCTTGGTCAACCACATCTATCTCTACCTGTATCTGGTTGCTGTTGCCCTTGGCGTTCTCCGTTTCCTGCTTTGACAGGGAGAACAACAGGTAGGGAACGGAATCATCGTCTACCTTCCGTTTTGTTCTCGTCTTGTCGTAATTTTCCAACGCTCCCTTGTAGTATTGCTTGGTGATCGTTTCTCCCGTCAAGGAGTTGAATATTATTATCCTTATCTGCAATACACCGCTGTCATCGGGGTCTAATACCGTCCCGTCAGAATCTTTTATCCTCATAAGGAACTTTGGCGTGCTTCCCGAATATATCATAGCCTGTAATCTATTTTGAATTTGTCGCAATATTCCCGTACCGTCATAACCTTTTTGTCTTTGTACTCTTTCCTTATTTCCAAAACTTCCTCGAACATCTTGGCCAACTCTGTCTTGGCCTTCCTAACGTCCCCGTTGTCCCCTAAAAAGACTATGAACCTCTGGTAGTCCTCTATCAGGGTAGTGGCGCAGAACATCTTGTTGAACAGTATGTCCTCCTGTCTTATGTAATGCCCCCCTCTCCCGAATATGTGTCCCGTTTCTATCTGTGGGGCTACCCTGCACGAACCCCCGAACAGCCAACTTTTAAGGCTTATCATCGGCTCAAGTGTCCCCCATATCCTGTGTCCCCTCCATCCGTCGATATAGTTGTACCACTCTTTTTTCATCGAATAGCACGCTCCCAACACGCAAGGTATTTCAACGCTTTCCTCCGCCTCTATCAACGGCAGCCATTTGGCGTCCAATATGCTCCTGAAAGTCTCCGGCTTCTTGGGGTTGCTCTTGGTGTCGTGGAACATCAGTATCGTGGCCCCTGTTCTCCTGTTGGTCAGCCTTCTCTTCTCCATGTTCATCGCCCCATAGACTTTCGTGTTGAGACCCACACAGGTGCCGCACGTTATGGCCTTTGGGTGGTTTTCCGCCTCTCTCGCCATCTTTCCCGCCCATCCGTTGTCAAGGAACCTTATGTCCGCCCCCATAAGTATCAACGTATCATAGGTGGCCAGTCCTACTCCGGTGTCGAACGCTCTCCCTACTCCATAGTTGCGGTCGTGCCGTACAACATGGATATCGTCCTCTCTTTCGAGGTTCAAGGGAGTATCCGAGCCATCGTCAACTATTATAACTTCAAAAGGAGATACATCGCAAGTTTTCTTTATCCCGCCAATGGTCTCCTTAATGAAATCTTCTCCCTCGTTATGGTATGGTATTATTATGGATACCATAGTCTTTATGCTCCTGTCGAAGTGGTTGTTGTGGGCAAGAACGCCGCTTTGTTCACTACGGCGGTACAATACCAATATTCCCCATCGGTGACCACGGCGAAACACTTGTCCGCCCCCACTTTCAACCAGCCATTGAAGCCTTCTCCTACATCGGAAGGAGAGCCAAAGGCGTCCGTTATCTCCTCTTGCGCGGGAGACGTGCCGTTTATTGTTTCAAGTTCGGCGTAAGCCCCCCTCTTGGACATAGCGGCATAAACCTCTTCCAATGATTCCTCTATCTCTTCGTTCAGTTCCCCGATATTCGTCCCAACCCCGCTAAACTGGGTCTCTACCTGTCCTAAAATGGTGTTTATCTGTTTTCTCTGGGAGTATTCGTTCCCCCTTCTTAATCTGTTTAGTGCCATAATTACGTTGTTTTTATGGTGTTACAATAGCCTTACGTTGGCCTCGTACCTCGAATGGGCCGCCGAGCCGCCATTTATGTTTCCCGTTATCTGCAATACCTTTGAGGCCGCCAACCAGCCCAACGAATCAATGAGCATGTCCGGCAACTCTTCCGGTAACAGTTCTTTTATGTACGTGGCCTCCGTTGGTATCTTCTCTTCCGCCACGCTGCCGTCAACTTTTGAACACTCAAGTACCGTGTCCCCGTCTTTGTTTATGAGCGACACCGTTGGTCTCGACCATCCTCCCCTCGTGTAGGGGTTGTTCTCCAAAGTATATTCGGGGCTTTCCTCTTTGATGGCCGTTGATACCGTTTTCTCCCATTTCGGGAACCTTATCTTTCCTATTTTGAGGAAATCGTTTGGTACCGGTATATAAGCCCTCTTGTCTTCGGAGTACGCGATTCCTTCAAGGTTCAAATCTTCGGCGTCCAGCAATCGGGATGGCAGGGCCAACAACAGTTCTCTCGCGCTTTCGTCAAGCACGGGGCCTATTATCTCCTCTAACGGCAAGGCGACCCCATCGGGGGTCAGCTCGTCTATCTTGACCTTTACGCTCGTTATTATACCGTCCCTGTCCATCTCTTTTTATATTAAGTCGGGAAATACGATATTGTTGTTCGCCGCCATCTTCAGTACCTTCTCCTTGTTGGAAACACTGTTGGCGGATATTCCTTTTATGTTGTCCAATAGGTATTCCCTCGCCTGTATGACCTTTGTTATCCCCGGAACCGTTTTTACCTCTTTGGCGGCCTTGACTTCCTTTTTCGGTTCAGTCGCGGTTTCCTCCGGTATTTCTACCTTTTGTGTTTCCTTGACTTTTTCCTCTTCCTTTTCGGGGACAACCTCTTTTCCCCCTTCTTCTCCCCGTACTTTGGAGATATAAAACTCCTTGTCAAACTCTTTGTGGTTTTCAAGGGCCTCCATTATGGCGGGGTCTGATGTGGTGAACGTGCCTTTAAGGTAACTTCTAAGGCTCTTGAACTCTATCCAAGTTTTTTTGTCGTCAACTTCAAGGCATAAGCACAAAAAGGTACAGTTCCGCAATGTGTATGTCTTCGTCAGTTCTTCCATCTCTCTTCCAGTATTTTCGTTTTAAGAAAAAAAGGGAGGAGTTGAATCCCTCCCTCGTTGTTATGGTATAAATTAGGATGCCGGCCTGATTATGGCGTGGGTATCAGGATATCTCAGCACAAGACAAGAAGCCTCGTCTATCATGGTGGCGTTCACGTTGCTCTGGCCCGAACCCTTGAGGTCAAGCTTGTTGGCCTGCATGGGCTTGAAGACGTGTTTTTCGACATTGTTGATGTCGAGAACTATTCCCCTCTTGCTCCATCCCATTTGGTTGAGCAGTTTGTGGTGGAATATCAGCAACGAACCGAAGTTGGTCTCTATTTCCTTGAAGGTAAGTCCCCATTTTACGAACGTACTCTTGGCGTCGATCTGCTTCTGCACGGTAGAGACAAGTGAGAGGTCTTTCAACAGGTCATCTCCGGCGAACAGTATCCTCGTCTCGGAACCGGAATTACCGGTGAATATGCTCTTGCTCCATGTCACGAAAGTAGCGTCATCTATGCTGCCGGAGGTATAGGTGAGGTCTTTGGTTATGTACCTCGCCACTCCACCCGTGAAGTGCCTGTACTTGCCCAATGTGGCGTCAGCGAAATATCCCCTCGCTCCGAGTATAAAGGAAGCCTCCATGGAAGCCCTCATGTCGTAAATGTTCTGGGCCTCGTAATCGGAGAACGACCAGTCAACTTCTTTCTCGTGTATCCTCTGGTACAATGACTCCTCGCACTGCGCCATGAATATCTGGCAATAGTTGTAAGCCTTATCGGGTATCATCCCGAACGGTGAAGTTTGGGCGTCTTTCTCTCCTTTGGCGGTTCCCATCCTCACGATAAGAGTTTCGTCCGCTATCGAAGCGGGGTAACAGCCGGTCGCCCTGTTGGCGTTGTTCCCGGCTCCGGTGATACCGTTGACAACCTGAACGTCGATCTTGTTGGAGGCCACTGTTTTGCCGACCACAACGCCCATGAGAGGCCCTATCTTTCCGTCAACAGACGTTACGGAAACGGTCGGGAAAAGGACGGTATCGTCAATCGCCCACATCTGTACGTCCTCAACGGTCAGTTCAGCCGTATGATCGTAGTTGGTACTGTCAACCCTCGAATAGGCGGCGTCCAACTTGTCGGTCATAGGTCTCGTATCTACCGCGTAATATTCCGTTTTCCATGATTTTATTGGAACGGACTTTACCTGCCTCATGATAGTATCAAGAGGGGTAGCCGCAGGTTTCATCTCGACCACCTTCTGTGAGATGTAGTCAAGGTTCAGCTCGGAGTTCTTCTGGGTAAGCACGTCACCTGTGATGGCTTCCCCAGTGACAACGGCTCCGACAGTAGCGACATAAGCTCCGGCGGCGACCGCGAAGGTCACGTTAAGGAGCAACATAACAAGGGCGAACAAGGCAATGCCTCCCACCCTTGACGCGACATAAAAAATGTTATTTTTCATTTTCATTTCAATTTTTGGTTTGTTTTGTTTTATAGGATTTTGTTTCTGTTGGCGTTGTCAACAATGTCATCTATGAAATGCCTGTTGCCGCCTTGTCTGACCTCCGCTCCTCCCGTGAGGTGGGGAAGTCCATCACCTTTGGGAGCTTTCTCCCGCTTGGCGGTGATATTCTCGTTTCTTCCGGCCATAAGTCCTTCCTTTCTGGCCGCTTCAACGTCTTTCTCGTAGTCCATGATACGCTTGAACTTTATCAGCGTCTCTTTGGTTATCTTGCCGGAGTTGATCTCCGCCAACATATCATCAAAAGGAGCGAGGAACGTGCTCGCTTGTTCGTCCGTCATGTTGTTCTCGGCGGCGAACTCCTTGATAGCGGCGGCCGATAGTTCAAGGTTGGCGTTGAAATCGTCCTCCCTCTTCTTTCTTTCCTCCAAAGCGGCTATCCTCTCGGACTTGTTCTTGCTCCATCCCTCGTAATCAGGGTCGCCCTCTATCGGAGTGAGTTCAGAAGGGTCTATATGTCTCGCCATTGCCTCCCTGAACGTGGCCCCGTCTCTCATATCCTTTACCACCAGCCCCAGTTCTGGGTTGGCGTCGAATATTTCCGAAAGAATCTTGTTGGCCTCGGATGATTTGACCTTAAACTCTATCAAGGTGTTCAGCAGTTCCTCCACAGCTTCGTCGTAATCTTCGCCTTTCTCGAACTTCCTATCAGGATATTCCTTCTCTATGATAGCGGCGAACCTGTGTTTAGGCACTTCCTCCTCCATGACTTCTCCTTCCGGTTCGGTAGCGGGGAGTTCTTGTCCCCCAACAGCTGTTCCTTCCAATGGAAGTTCGTCTGTTGCGGTCGCTTTTTCTTTGTTATCGTCTTTATTTCTGTCCATTACACGTAATGTTTGTTCGTAAATAATAGTTGAGGATAAATTTATTCCTATTGTTGATAATTCATTGGTTAAATAGCCATATATAACGATTAAATAACCATATATTTGTGGAAAACAAACAATATAAAAATGAGAAACGGGCCTATAAGGGAGACAACGAGAGAGCGGCACGATGAGATATTCGAGTATTACAAGGAGATCATCAACGGCTATGGCCCTTTGGTGAAAGGGCTGTCAAAGGAATTTCTCTATGAGGAGGTGGCCAACAAATTCCATTACTCCGTGGACAAGGTAAGGCGGATCATCAGCAGGAAGTTGAAAAATGACAGGGGCAGAGCGAAACAATATTAAAGAGGAGAACAGGAAGAGGTTGGAGGCGATGTACGCCCCCTATGACCCTGTTTCGGGGGTCGGCTCTCCTTTGGAAAGAGTTGACGTGAACTTTACTTACAACGGCTTTGACTATTCTTTCAAGGCCCCCCTGACGATGTACGATGAAAACAAGTTCGTTCTGGACGCTCTCAACGAAACGGGAACATTGGAGAAGTGCATGGAGATCGTTGACCCCGAAGGAACGACAGACCCATCGGATTTTTTCGAGGCCCTCATAGAGAACAGGTTTAAGCATGATTTTGAGTTCTGGGCGTACCAGAACGCCAAGATACAGGAGAAGAAAACCAAGTCCATTATCAGGTTCCTGCTCAACAGGCCACAGCGCAAGACCTTGATGAGCCTTGAGAAACAAAGGTTGGCGGGAATACCTATAAGAACCATAATACTCAAGGCGAGGCAATGGGGCGGAAGTACCTTTACCCAGATATACATGGCGTGGCTCCAATTGTTGCACTACGAGAACTGGCACTCCCTTATAGTTACCGATGTGGAGAACCAAGCGCGGACCATCAGGGGCATGTACACGAGGCTGCTGAACAGGTACCCAAAAAGGTTGGGGGAATATTCCTTGACGCCATTCGAGGGAAGCACCAAGAACAGGATAATAAAGGAGAGGGGTTGCGTTATTTCGATAGGTTCGGCGCAAAAGCCCGAATCATTGCGCTCCAATGACGTTTCTATGGCTCACCTTTCGGAGGTGGCGTTCTGGCAGACAACTCCCCAAAAGTCGGCGGAAGACCTCTTGCAGACGATACGCCCCTCCATACCGAGCGCGCCCGGAACATTGATAGTGATGGAATCCACGGCCAAAGGCGTGGGTTCTCTCTTCCATAACGAATGGTTGAGCGCGAAAGCGGGAGAATCCGGCTATGACCCCGTGTTCGTGGCGTGGCACGAGATAGAGATGTACCAAAAGGATATCGAGCCGGAAGAACTTGACAAGTTTATAGATACTGTGTTCAACGACCCATATCTTGCTTTTTTATGGAAAGAGGGGGCCACACTTGAGGGGATAAACTGGTACAGGTGGTACAAGGCATCGGAAAACTGGTCTGACTGGCGTATGCAGTCTGAATACCCTTCCACCGATCTGGAGGCGTTCGCCAGTACCAACCAAAGGGTGTTCGCCCCGGAATATGTCAAGAACCTTCGCAAGACATGCAGGAAGCCGGAACTGACAGGGGAGATAAGATCGGACGCCCAAAAGGGCAAAGAGGCGTTCAACAATATTTCGTTTGTACGGGATTCAAAGGGGAACCTATTGATATGGGCGTTGCCCGATACCTCTACCAACGGCAGCAACCGTTACGTTGTTTCGGTGGATATAGGAGGCAGGACGCCTAAAGCGGACTATTCCATAATAAAGGTTATCGATAGGTATTGGATGGAAGAGGGGGGCTATCCCGAGACGGTGGCCACGTGGAGAGGACATTTAGATCAGGATTTGATCGCTTGGAAGGCGGCCATAATAGCCAAATATTACAACGACGCCCTACTTGTCGTCGAATCGAACTCCCTCGACAAGGACACTACCGATGGAGACCACTTCCTGACGGTGCTTGACGAGATAGTACCTTTTTATGAAAATGTTTACGCCCGCAACGACCCCGAAAAGATAAGACAGGGGTTGCCTCTGAAATACGGGTGGATGACCACACAAGCCAACAAAAGCATGGCCATAAACACCCTCAACGCTTGCGCCCGGGAAGAATCGTTCGTGGAAAGAGATTCCCGTGTTTGCGATGAGATGGACACATACGAGATAAAGCCCAACGGCTCATTGGGAGCGGTTGAAGGCTGCCACGATGACCTCGTTATGGCAACGGCCATAGGGCTGTGGATTTGTGTGAGCTACCTTGACCCGTTCACGACAAAGACAACGAGACAGGCGAGGAGAAAGATAATAGTCTCCGAAGCCACGATATAAACTTAACACATTATAGGCTATGGGAATATTTACGGACATAAAAAAGAGGATAGAGATAGACTGGATTGAATGGAAGAACTATAAGATTTCATTGTGGAACGTCAAAAGGGACAGGAGGCTCATCGAAAGGGCCATAAAAAGGGCGCGGATAAAGAACGCCTCCGATGGCAAGACTTACTACGTCCTCAGGGACGTTACGGGAGGGATAAACGAATTTAACTCCTCTGACGTGCGATATTGGACGAGGGTAGGGATGTTGCCCAAGATGGACATAAACAAGCGGCTAACGGAAGCGTTGGCCATTGTAACCTCAAGTTCCATCACGAGGAACACCTACACAAAAGCGCAGAACAAAAAAGAAGAGAAAACAACCATAAAACTTTAACGCTATGCAAAAATATTACGCTCAGGGGACGGTGGAGTCTAATCCGGTAGTGACCAATATGCCCAACGGCAAGAAGATGGCCAAGTTCCAACTTATATGCGAGGAGAGTTATTATTCGAGGGACGGGTTGAAGACCATAACGGACATAGTTCCCGTAGTCCTATGGGGCAGGAAGGCCGACGCTGGGGCCATCAACATCAAGAAGGGCGATAATTTGCTCGTCGTGGGAAAGATCAAGACGGTGATGATGAAGCAAGGAGATTTTTCTTTCCCGTTGACGGAGGTACACGCCGACTCTTTTGATTTTATAAAGCCGAGAAGGGGAGGGGATAATCGGGCGGAATACGATGAAGAGGAAGAATCGTTGCCAAGCTCCAATTCTTACGACTATACGCCGAGTTCAATTGAATTTGAAGATTTGTAAAACACAAGGCCATGAAAACAGAGACCAACATAAACAGGGCCATAGAGGTACTTAAAATGTACCCCACCGAACAGGAGTACGCCGATACACACAACGGCGAAACGGAATACTACAAGTCTTGTAAAGACCTTTTGGAGAAGGATTACATAGACAGTTACTACCACAACAAAGAGGGTTATATGGCTATCATGAAGATTCTGCTCTTCGTTGCCATAGTGTTTTGTCTCGCTTTTGTCGGGCTGATATTGATATTTTGAGATATGAAGAGTTACGATGTTTATATAGGGATAGACCCCGGAACCAACACAGGGGTAGCGGCATGGAACCCATTTTTTGATGATCTCACGTTACAAACCATGAAAGTTCATAAGGCAATGGAATATGTTTCAGAGATAGCGAAAGAAATACCCAACAGGAAATGTTTGGTGCGCTTCGAGGACGCTCGGCAGAGAAAGTGGTTCGGGGAAGCAGGCAGGGAACAGTTGCAGGGGGCGGGGAGCATAAAGAGGGACTGCGCCATCTGGGAGGACTTTTTAAGGGATTCCGGAATTGACTTCGAGATGGTACCTCCCAAGAACATACACACAAAGATATCCGCCGACTACTTCAAGAAGTTGACGGGGTACGAAGGAAGGACAAGCAAGCACAGCAGGGACGC
>DUOU01000121.1 GCA_012838685.1 Bacteroidota bacterium
AACCGGAATCTGCCATTCTATCCATTGAACTACGGGGCCATCTTTGTAAGCGCAAATGTAGCTATTCGCTTCTAAAAGAGAGAATTTTTTTATGGTTTTTCGAAAACTAAAGCTCTTGTAAAGTTTTCAATATTCAACTACCTTTGCGAATTTGAAAATAATTTGAGATTATTTTGGCGGGGAATCCCCATTTTTGGGCACTTTCGTCGGATTTCAGGAGATAACGACAATAATATCGCGGTTATGGATTACGATTTTAAGGCCATTGAGAAGAAATGGCAAAAATATTGGGAGGAAAACAAGACATTCAAAACACCCGACGACCTTTCAAACCCAAAAAAATGTTATGTATTGGATATGTTTCCATATCCTTCCGGAGCCGGGTTGCATGTAGGCCATCCCGAAGGATATACGGCAACAGATATTTTTAGCAGATACAAAAGGATGAAAGGGTTCAACGTGCTACATCCCATGGGTTGGGACGCGTTCGGGCTGCCGGCGGAACAGTATGCTATACAGACCGGCACACACCCTTCTATCACAACAAAAAAGAACTGCGATACCTTCAAGAGGCAGATAAAATCCCTTGGACTGAGCTACGACTGGGACAGGGAGATCAATACTACCGATCCCAAATATCTTAAGTGGACACAGTGGATATTTACCCGTATCTACAATACGTGGTTTGACGAAAAAAAGGGAAAAGGTCGCATAATCGAGGAGTTGCCCATACCCGATGAGATAACTGCCCTGGGTCCTGAAAAGATCCGACAATATATTGACTCAAAAAGATTGGCATATTATGATGATGCCCAGGTGTGGTGGTGCGATAGTTGCAGGACCGTTTGCGCTAACGAGGAGGTGTTGTTTGATGGTTCACATGAAAAGTGCGGAAATACCGTTGAAAAGCGTAACCTGAAACAGTGGATGCTCAGGATTCCGCTTTATGCTGAAAGGCTGCTGAAAGGAATTGATTCGCTCGATTGGCCGGAAGGTATAAAAGATATGCAGAGGAACTGGATCGGAAAATCTGTGGGTGCCGAAGTGGACTTTGAGATTGTCTCAAAAGAGAAAAAACTAAGGGTATTCACTACACGTCCTGATACGCTTTTTGGTGCCACATATATGGTAATCGCTCCTGAACATCCTATGGTGGAAGAACTGACCACCGACGATAAAAAAGATGAGGTGGCTGAATATATTAAAGCGGCTTCACTGAAGTCAGACCTCGACAGGACTGACCTCGCTAAAGAGAAATCAGGAGTCTTTACGGGCAGTTATGCCATTAATCCCGTCAATAACCAAGATATTCCGATATGGGTTGCCGATTATGTTCTGACCGGTTACGGTACCGGAGCTATAATGGCGGTACCTGCCCACGATATGCGCGATTTTGAGTTCGCTGTTAAATTTGGGATCGATATTGTTTGTATTATGGATCCGGATACCTCCGATCAGGAGCAGAGAGAGAGGATTCTTGAAGGAAGGGAGTGCTGGACAGCCGACGGAAAATATATCAACTCATCATTGGATAGTACAGGAATAGATATAAACGGACTGAGCAAAGAGGAAGGGATCAAGAAAATGATATCCTGGCTTGAAGCGGCCAATATGGGAACAAAAAAAGTAAATTATAAGCTGCGCGACTGGCTTTTCAGCAGGCAACGGTATTGGGGGGAGCCCTTCCCTGTTATACACTGGGAAGATGGAGAGGTTACATTGGTGCCTGATGAAGAGTTGCCGTTGGAGTTGCCCCAACTGGACAGATATCTTCCCGGTGAAAACGGGGAATCGCCTTTGGCAAATGCGGGTGACTGGTTGTTGGTAACCGACAAAAACGGAAGAAAGGGAAGAAGAGAGACCAATACCATGCCCCAGTGGGCCGGCTCATGTTGGTATTACCTGAGGTATATTGATCCAAAAAATGATGAAAGACCTTTTGATCCCGAAAAAGAGAAATACTGGATGCCGGTAGATCTTTACATTGGGGGAGCTGAACATGCCGTTTTGCATCTTTTGTACAGCAGGTTCTGGCATAAGGTTTTGTATGATCTGGGTTTGGTGTCGACCGATGAACCGTATAAAAAACTTTTCAATCAGGGCATGATACTGGCTTTCGCTTATGAAACCGAAGCAGGCGCCAAAGTCGCCGCCGATCTGGTCGAAGAAAAAAACGGCAAGTTCTATGATAAGGAGACAGGACAGGAGGTGCGACAGATTGTCGCCAAGATGTCGAAGTCGCTTAAAAATGTTGTCAACCCCGATGATGTCGTTGCCAGCTATGGAGCGGATTCGCTCCGGCTATACGAGATGTTTATGGGTCCGCTTGATGTGGTAAAACCATGGGACGAAAAAGGGGTAAAGGGGGTACATAATTTTTTGGTAAGAACATGCAGGTTTATCTCCAATAAAGATAATATTGTTGAAGGAGAAGAGGACGCGGAGGTTTTAAAAATATTGCACCAAACAATTAAAAAGGTTGAAGACGACATTGAAAACTTAAGGTTTAACACCGCCATATCAGCAATGATGATATTTATCAACCTGGCCATTAAAAAGGGCAGGATAACAGGTGCGACGGCCAGTCAATTTGTAAAAATATTGAGCCCATTCGCACCCCATCTTTCTGAAGAACTTTGGGAACGGTTGGGTAATGATGAGAGTATCGCTTATGAGCCCTGGCCGTTGGTTATCGAAAAATATCTTGTCGAAGAATCCATTGAATACCCGGTATCGTTCAATGGAAAAATGAGGTTTAAGATTGTTCTTCCGGCGGATATGGATAAAGATGCTGTTGTCGATGCGGTAATGGC
>DUOU01000122.1 GCA_012838685.1 Bacteroidota bacterium
AAGAAGGAGAAGAAGAAATAATTCCTCCCTATGTTGACAAACCCCAACTTCATTGGTTGAAAACACAGTTGGAAGAGTCTGATACCGACGTGGAAATTATCTTGATGCATTTACCTTTTACGGAAAAATCCATTGAAGCTTCTTCTAACAATGAATTATATTCTTTATTGTCCAAATCAACTGGTACCAAGTTGATTTTGGCGGGACATCGTCACAGAGACGCGATAATGGATATTCCTCAAACTACTTCGGTACTTATTCAGGTTGAAACAGATGCTTTAGTGAAAGATATCAATAATTGGAGATTTGTTCAACTGATGGAGAACAAGATCACGGTTTCATCCATGGGAAGCACGGAACAAGAAGTTGTCATTTCATTGGAATAACTTCAACCAACAAATGTGCAATAGTTAGTACTTGATTTGACAGTAGGGCCTTTTTTACCAATCCCTTGCTGTTCCAGCAAATTGAACATTCTTTTCGATTTACGCGAGGCCGGATGATTTATCATTCGGCCTCGTGTTTAAGGGGCCGCCGGCACTCTTTTTCATCTTGTCGCGCTTACTTGTCGAATTTACAGTATCACACGGTTTTGAGCTATCCCTACACGGCAGTTGATTGTCAATTTTATCATTTCTTTGGCTTATAAGACAGTCAGGTTTATTATCTTCGCGGTACCGAACAATATCAATGATGGCCGAAAGGGAAAAGGATAGAAAAAAAACCGGGTTACAGGACAGGCTGAAACTTTCCGTTTCAAATGACGATACCTTTGAGGAGCTTTGGTATATCAAGCTTACCAAGTCCAACCTGTTCTTGTTGATAGCCCTTGTGGTATTTTTTCTTATCGGGGGTACCGCTTCATTGATTGCTTTCACGAACCTCAGGGAGTATATTCCCGGCTACCCTGATATGGCCATGCGCCGGGACCTGATGATGAACGCTATCCGGCTCGACTCCCTCGAAAGGGAGATTGACCTGCGGGACAGATATTTTAACAATATGAACTCCATAATCTCCGGACATGGCCCGATTGAATCGTTCTCAATGAGGGAGGAAACCGGAACGCCAAGCTCTTTTGATTACTATATTACCCCCGAAGATTCCGCTATCAGAGCTTCTGTGGAGACCAACAACGCTTTCTCGCTGTCACTTGGGAAGATAACTTCGGAGCCCGCGCCCAACCTGGCGAACCTGCACTTTTTTCCCCCCTTGAAAGGGATGATATCGAGCAAATTTGATCCCTCGATACGACACTATGGAACCGATATCGTTTCCGGACCCAAAGCGATGGTCTCCGCTGTGCTCGACGGAACCGTAATATTTACCGGATGGACCATGGAGACCGGATATGTGATCGAAATACAGCATTCAAACAATATCGTCTCAATATATAAGCATAATGCTGAACTTCTGAAGGAAGCGGGTGATGTGGTCCACGCCGGCGAACCTATCTCGGTTGTCGGTGATTCGGGCGAGTTGTTTACTTCCGGCCCACATCTCCATTTTGAACTCTGGTATAAAGGGGGAGCTCTTGACCCGGAACAACACATAGCATTTTAATCGCTTCTTTGCATGAAGAAAACGATCGCGATACTAGGTTCTACGGGGTCTATAGGAACACAAACCCTTGATGTTATTGCCCATAATCCCGATAAGTTTGAGGTCAAGATGCTTACCGCGGGAGGTAATGTCGAACTGTTGATCGAACAGGCCAGGAAAAACCTGCCGGATGTTGCCGTGATCCGGGACAAAAAACTGTTCCAAAGATTGAAGGAGGGGCTTGCCGGAACGGGCATAAAAACGTTCGCCGGCCAGGAGGATATCTCCGCGTTGACCGGGGCTATGGAGGTCGATTTGGTTGTAGGCGCCATTGTTGGTTACGCGGGATTGAAACCTGTTATCTCCGCCCTTGAAACGGGCAAGGATGTGGCCCTGGCCAACAAGGAGACTCTGGTTGTCGCGGGATCATTGATAAAGGAGATTATCGCCAAAAAGGGGTCTAAAATTATACCCGTGGATTCGGAACATTCCGCTATATTCCAATGCCTTGTAGGCGAGGAGAGAGAGTCGATAGAGAAGATAACCCTTACAGCTTCGGGAGGTCCTTTTCGCGACCTTACATTGGAACAACTAAAAAAAGTAACGCCGAAGGATGCCCTCAACCATCCTAACTGGGAGATGGGAACAAAAGTCACGGTAGATTCGGCATCCCTGATGAACAAGGGGCTGGAGGTTATAGAGGCTAAGTGGCTGTTTGGGCTGGAACCTGAACAAATAGATGTGGTTATCCATCCCCAGTCGGTTATACACTCTTTTGTCCATTTCAGGGATGGTTCGGTCAAGGCGCAACTGGGACTCCCCGACATGAGAACTCCCATATTGTACGCTCTTGGGTACCCGAAAAGACTGGATTCCGATCTGGAGAGGATAGATTTCGCGGAAATAGGCGAATTTACCTTCGCGAAACCTGACCATACAAGGTTCAGAAACCTGTCGCTCGCCTATAGTGCCCTCAGGGAGGGGGGCAACAAACCGTGCGTACTCAACGCCGCCAATGAGATAGCTGTCAACGCTTTTTGCGATGGAAAGATAGGATTTCTGGAAATGACGGATGTTGTTGAACAGGCATTGGGAAATATTCCATATATTGCGCACCCTAATCTCGAGGCGCTTGAAAATAGCGATAAAGAGGCCCGGGAGAGAGCTCTTACCAGAGTAAATTCAATTTCAAAACAGAGATGACGGTACTAATTAAGATAATTCAGTTCTTTTTGAGCCTTTCGATCCTCGTCCTGGTCCATGAACTTGGCCATTTCCTGATGGCGAGGCTTTTCAAGGTGAGGGTGGAAAAATTTTACCTTTTTTTTGATCCCTGGTTTTCACTGTTCAAGTTTAAGGTAGGTGAAACCGAATATGGAGTTGGATGGCTGCCACTTGGAGGATATTGCAAGATTTCTGGAATGATAGACGAGTCGATGGACGTGGAGCAGATGAAACAACCGCCACAGCCTTACGAGTTCAGGTCAAAAAGTGCCGGTGTTCGCCTCCTGATAATGCTCGGGGGAGTGTTGTTCAACTTCATACTGGCGTTGGTGATATATGCGGGGGTGCTGTATACATGGGGCGAGACCTATCTGCCCACGGCCAACGTTGAATATGGAATACAGACGGATGAGACGGGCCACGCTATGGGTCTGGCCAACGGTGACAAGATACTGTCGGTTGACGGGGAGTATATAGATAATTTTTTCCAGATACAGTTGGATATTTTGCTGAACGACAGGAAGACTATCCAGGTGGATCGTGATGGCGAGCGCCTGAATATCGACATCCCCAAGGAGTACGTCGCCGCTGCTCTTAAGGGTCAGGGGCAGATCGATGCCAGGGTTCCTTTCAGCCCGTTTATTGTTGCCGGCTTTGGCAAGGAGTCGGTCGCCGGTGATGCCGGGATGCTCAAGAACGACGAGTTGACGGGCATTGATGGGGTGACTTTCGAATATTATGACCAGTTCCGCGATTATCTTAAACAAAACAGCAACCAATCAGTGATGCTCAATGTTTCGCGTGACGGCACAAACATTGACATACCGGTTAAACTCGATTCAACCGGATTGCTGGGCGTGGCCACCAACAAGTCGTATGCCGAATATTTTGAACTCGCCACCATTAAGTATGGATTTTTCTCCTCCATACCCGCAGGGATCAAAAAGGGAATAAAGACAGGAAAAGATTATCTTAAACAGTTCAAAATACTTTTCACCAAGGATACCAAGGCATACGAATCCCTGGGAGGGTTTATCACTATAGGCAGTATATTCCCCGGCGTATGGGACTGGCAGGTTTTCTGGAATATGACAGCTTTCCTCTCAATAATCCTGGCGGTGATGAATATCCTCCCCATACCCGCACTTGATGGGGGGCATGTGCTCTTTCTCCTTGTTGAAGTGGTTACCGGCAGGAAGCCGAGCGACAAATTCCTTGAAAACGCGCAGCTGGTGGGAATGTTGATACTATTCGCTCTCCTTATATTCGCCAATGGAAACGATATAATAAAATTGATAAGAAAATAATATAACATGATAACTACCGAACAGATAAAAGAGTTGGCGGAACGCCGGGACGCGTTAAGGAGGTATCTTTGACATCGATGCCAAACTTGAAACAATAGCCTCAAAAGAGGAGGAGTCGAGGGCCGCCGGCTTCTGGGACGACCCCAAAAAAGCCGAAACGCACCTCAAAGAGATAGCTTCCCTGAAAAACTGGACGGAGGGCTATGAAAAGGTAAACGGCGCCATAGACGACCTTTGGGTGATAAACGATTTTTTCAAGGAGGAGGAGGCGCTTGAGGAGGATCTTGACAAACAGTACGAAATAGCCCTTGAACTGGTAGAGAATCTTGAGCTCCGCAATATGCTCCGCAAGGAGGAGGACAGGCTGGGAGCGATACTTAAAATAAACTCGGGAGCCGGGGGTACCGAGAGCAACGACTGGGCGGCAATGCTGCTGAGGATGTACCTTCGGTGGGCCGAAACAAACGGATATAAGACCAGGCAACTCGATTTTCTGGAGGGTGATGAGGTGGGCGTCAAGTCGGTTACCATCGAGATTGAGGGCGACCATGCTTATGGATACCTCAAAAGTGAGAACGGGGTGCACCGGTTGGTGAGAATATCGCCTTTCAACGCCCAGGGAAAACGACAGACAACATTCGCTTCGGTATTTGTCACTCCCCTGGTGGACAGTACAATAGAGATAGAGATCAATCCGGCCGACATAACGTGGGAGACATATCGGTCGGGCGGCGCGGGGGGACAGAATGTCAACAAGGTGGAGACGGCGGTCAGACTTCGGCACGCGCCAACAGGAATAGTCATCGAAAATCAGGAGACCCGTTCACAACTGAACAACAAGGAGAACGCTTTGAGGATACTCAAGTCGCAGTTATATGATATGGAACTCCGCAAACAGATGGAGGAACAGGCCAAAAATGAGGAGGAGAAGAAGAGAATAGAGTGGGGCTCACAAATAAGATCATATGTGCTGCACCCCTATAAGATGGTCAAGGATCTGCGCACCTCGTTCGAGACAGGGAACGTTCAGGCTGTGCTGGATGGCGACCTTAACGGATTTATCAAGGCTTACCTTATGGAGTTCTCGGGTAATTAAAGTTTTAGCGGACCATGTTCCAATAAAAGATATTTATATGTACAGGTTTTTCATTTTTGTGGGTTTGGCTTTAATCCTCTCTTCCGTTTCGTGCAAAACCACTAAGGTAACGACGGTTGAACAGGTCGCGATGGAGGAGACCGACCCATTTGTGGACGAAAACGGAAGGGTGGATTATTATAACCCGCTAACGTGGACTCTGGGCTATTTCAAGAGGGAAAGGCTCATGGAATATCCCCATCAGGAGTGGTTCTCCGCCGAATATGACAACTATATTCCCGAAAGTCTCTATCTCAATTATCTGCTGGACCTTAGATGGGATAACGTAACAATAACGGTAGTTATGGGAACATGGTGTTCCGACAGTCGTCGCGAAGTCCCGAGGTTCCTGAAAATTATGGACATAATGGATTTTCCTGAAGAGAAGATCTCTTTTATCGGGACCGACACGGACAAGCGTTCTCCCATCGGTGGTTTTGAGGAGATGGAGATACAGAGGGTGCCTACCTTTATATTTTTTGTGGATAATTCCGAGGCGGGACGCATCATAGAGGTTCCGATAGCCTCTTTGGAAGAGGATATGGTCAGTATCCTTTTCACGAATAAGAAATAACTTAATATATTGAAAAGATGACAGAAAAAGTAAGAAAAAATTTGGAGGGACTGGGCATTGTGGCCATGGTGTCCGCTGTTCTGGCTTTTGTTTTGGCGATAATACCCTGCGTGGGCGTGATAGCGGTTGCTCCCGGTGTGATAGCCATTGTATTGTCCCTGATAGGCCTATCCCGGGGTGACCGCGACGATTCGCCGCAAGGCATGATTATTTCGGGATTGGTGATCGGAATAGTGGCCACATTTATCTCTTTGGTACAGATAGTTGTTGTCGCCAAGGCGGTAGAACATTCCGGGGATTGGCCAAGCCAGATAGAAGATCTGATCGAGAACTTTGAAGATAGAATCACCGCTGAATTTGGGGATTCCGACTTCTCCATAAGGATTGAAAGTGGCGAGGAGAGCGTTGTTATTGATGGAACGATAAACGTTGGCAATGACAAGGCTATAGAACAGTTGGAGGAGCTGGAGCGTCTCGAACAGTCAGGGCAGACGGCCGCTCCTGACCCTCAATAGGGGTTTTATTCTCCCGATGAAACGCTTAATACCCTTTGGTAATAAGTTTATCCAATTTGTCGGTATAAGTTTATTGCTTGGTAGTGGCGAAGAACAGGAACAATCTATCATTTATAAAGGAGGAGCCCTACATCGCGGTCAACCTGTTGTTAGCGTTGATAATAGCAGGTGTCTTGGTCTACTCCCTGGTTTTTTCCCCCGATGAGGGAGATTATCCCGTTGCCTGCGTGTATGAGCTTCTTACCGGGGAGCCGTGCGTGTCGTGCGGTCTCTCACACAGTTTCTCTCTTATTCTGAGGGGCCGTTTTGAGGAGGCATTGGATTGGAATTCGCATGGCATAAGGCTGTTTATCTTTTTTTCGGGGCAACTGCCAATGAGGGTACTGTTTTCGTTTTTGTACTTTTTTCTGGCCGACAAACGGAGGTCTCTCGTGATAACCGATATCGCTCTCTCCCTTTTCTTCGCCCTCTACTCCTTTTGGCCGTTCCTGGTGTATATATACCGACTTTTTATATCTTTGGCTTGATAAAGAACATT
>DUOU01000123.1 GCA_012838685.1 Bacteroidota bacterium
CGAAAGTGAAGATTTAGACAGCGACCAACGTGCCAGGGTTGAACAACTTTTCGCAAGAGAATATCCAATACTTACCGCGAAAAAACGGTTAAATGCTATTGCCAAGGATGTCGTTTGGCATTTCTGCAACAGAGGTTACAAAGGAAAGGGAATGTTTATCGCATTGGATAAACTAACAGCTGTAAAAATGTATGACCTGATTACCAAGCATTGGAGAAAGTATGTGGAGCAATTGGAAAAAGAAATTTCCAAAGGTAAATATGGCGATCAGGAATTATTGGAGAAAGGCCGTGAACTGAAATGGATAAAGGAAACGGAAATTTGTGTTGTGGTGAGTTCGGAGCAAAACGAAATACAGAAGTTTCAGAAATGGGGCTTAGATATTGAGCCTCACAGAGAGAAAATGAACAGCCAAGACCTCGAAACAAGGTTTAAGGACGAAAACGACCCTTTCCGTTTCGTAATAGTTTGTGCGATGTGGATTACCGGATTTAATGTGCCCACACTTTCAACTTTGTATTTAGATAAGCCATTAAAATCACATACTTTAATGCAAGCTATCGCGAGAGCCAATCGAATCAGTGAAGGCAAAAACAATGGCTTGATTGTGGATTACATCGAAACATATACTGCCTTACTGGATGCTTTAGCAATTTATGGTTCAGGTGGTGAAGAAGGTGGTGGCACGGGTGGAGAAATACCAGAACCGCCAGTTAAGCCGAAAGAAGAACTCATCAAGCAATTGGAGGAAGCATTAGAAGCGACCGCAACCTTTCTGCAAGACGAAGTAAACTTTGATTTACAGGAGCTCATCAACGCAGACGGTTTGCATAAATTGGCCGCAATGGAAAAGGCTGTAAATGCTGTTTACACCAATGACGAGACCAAGCGGAAATTTCAGATTTTAGCGAGAGAGGTTTTTAAGAAATACAAAGCCCTGCAACCTGACAAAGTGTTGAATCAATATGCACCGAGAAAAAATGCGATTGATGTTATCTACACCGCTATTGAGGACAATATTGAAAGTGCAGATGTTGCCGATATAATGCGAAAGATTCAAAATGTGGTTGACGAATCCATAGAAAATATGATTGCTGAACCAAGCCATAACGAAGAGAAAATCATCGACCTAAGTGGTTTAAACTTTGACTTGTTGGAGCAATACTTCTTAAAAACAAAGAATAAAAACATAGCCGTTCAATCACTCAAAGACAAAGTTGAAAAACAATTGAAACGAATGGTAGAACGCAATCCCTTAACAGTTGACTATTACGAACGCTATCAGGAAATCATTGAAGAATACAACAGAGGGAAAGATGAAGTTGTAATAAAGGAAACTTTCAGAAAACTGATTGAACTCGTAAATTCTTATTCAAAAGAAGAAGCCGACACTAAACGAGAAGGTTTGACAGACGAGCAAAAAGCAATTTTTGACATTCTCAGACACGGTAAAAAGTTGGAGGAAAAAGAGAAAAATGAAGTCAAGAAAATATCAATTGAACTTCTCAATGAACTTAAAAAAGATAAATTGCGGGTTGAGCGGTGGTCTGAAAAATCGGTTACGGCAGCAGCGGTTTTTACTACGGTTAGTAAAACTTTATTTGAAACATTGCCCTATCCGACCTATCAGACAGACGACATTGATTTAAAAACAAATTTAGTATATGAACACTTAAAGCATCAATATTTTGGAGGAGGAGTGAGTATTTATGGAGAATATTGACCAACTGAATCTTATTTGAATAACTTTGGGAACTGTAACCGACAATTGGCCGTTAAACAATATAATTATGAAGAAGTTTTTTTATAAATCTTGTTCCCGGAAATACCCCCTCTTTTTTCTGGGATCTGTTCTTATGATAGCGTTCGCACTGTTTTCCTGCGGCAACCAAGGGATATACAAAAATATGGAGCTTATATGGAGCGAGGAGTTTGACTATGAGGGGTTGCCCGATTCAACCAACTGGAATATTGTTGTTGGCAAGTCAAGGGTAAACAATGAACCCCAATGGTACACCGATAGCCCCCAAAATCTTTGGGTATCGGACGGAATGCTGAAGATAACCGCCAAAATTGAGGAGGTGGACGGAGAGAACAGATATACTTCCGGCAGGATAAATTCGATGGATAAGTTTGAGTTTCACCTTGGAAGGGCTGAGGCCAGGATAAAGCTTCCACAGGGAAGGGGCGTATGGCCCGCCTTCTGGGCCCTGGGAAAGGTGGGTCACTGGCCCGTGTGCGGTGAGATAGATATAATGGAATTTTGGGGACACGATCCAAATGTTATAGGGGCGAATGTCCATACGGGCGATTATAACCACACCAAGGGAAACGGAAGGGGAGGAGAATATACCTACACCGACCCATGGGCCGATTTCCACCTGTACGCTGTTGAATGGTTCGATGACAGGCTGGACTTCTACTTTGACGATGTTATGTACTATTCCTGTCCCAAAAAAGGTGAGGGCGTTGGTGAATGGCCATTTGATGAGCCTGAATATCTTATCGTCAACTTCGCTCTGTGGAACAACTGGGGCGAGGGGGTTGAGGGTATCGACGACTCTATCTTCCCGCAGGAGTACCTGATAGATTATATCAGAGTGTACAAGTTCAAGGAATAGTTGGTTTGAGAAGATCTGTTCCATAACCACAAATCTTAAAAAACTCTCTTATAAATAGGTTATGTCGACTCCCTATATAATCCTCCTGGTAATTGTGGCTGTCACCCTACTGCTGACTTTGGTGCTGAAATTCAAATTAAACGCCTTTATCGCCCTGTTGATAACATCGATAATTGTCGGCATCATGGCCGGGATGCCGCTGTCGGTTATCGCTACGACCATAGAGAAGGGTATGGGCGGAACCCTGGGGTTCGTGGCCACCGTCGTCGGGCTTGGGGCAATTTTTGGGCAGATGCTGGAGAGCTCGGGCGGGGCCAAATCGCTGGCCAACTTTCTGCTTAAAAAATTCGGAACAGAAAGGGCTTCCTGGGCGCTGATGCTTACTGGCTTTATCATAGGTATTCCGGTGTTTTTCGACGTTGGCTTCATTATCCTGGTGCCTCTGGTTTATGCCTTGACAAGGGACACCAAAAAGTCGGTACTCTATTACGCTATACCCCTGTTGGCGGGTCTTGCCGTTACCCATGCCATGGTGCCACCCACGCCAGGACCCATGGCTGTGGCCACTATTCTTGGCGTCGATCTGGGATGGGTGGTTCTTTTTGGGTTGATTATCGGTATCCCAACGGCTATATTGGCCGGTCCCGTTTGGGGCAGTTTTATCGCGAAAAAAATTGACCTCCCCGCGCCCGAACAGTTTATAACGAACGATTTGGAGGAGTCGGATGAACTCAAGAGAAAACCCTCTTTCGGGGTTGTTGCCCTGATAATCATGCTCCCCCTGCTTTTGATCCTTATAGGTACATTTGTTGAGCTGGGAGTTGACAAAGGAGTTGTTAAAAGTTCATCGCTAATAGATATAATAGTATTTACTGGCCATCCCTTCACCGCCCTGATCATTGGAACCCTTTTTTCGATAGTGTTGTGCCTGAGGATGGGGTTGTCGGCGCGAAAGATCTCAGATCTTAGCACAAAGGCCCTGGGGCCCGCCGGAATAATAATCCTGGTAACGGGAGCCGGTGGGGTGCTCAAACAGGTGCTTGTAGATTCCGGTATCGGCAATATCCTGGCCGAATCCATCGCGGGGTCGTCGGTGCCGCTGATATTTCTGGCGTGGTCCATAGCAGCGGTTATGCGGGTCACCCAGGGATCGGCGACGGTCGCGATGATCACCGCCGCGGGAATTATGGCTCCCATATTGCCGCAGTTTGATTACTCGCGGGCATATTACGCCCTTATAACGTTGGCCATAGCATCCGGTGGAACGGTTTTGTCGCATGTAAACGACAGCGGCTTCTGGATAGTGGGGAAATATCTCGGTATGAACGAGAAACAGACACTGAAATCGTGGACAGTTATGGAAACGATAGTGGGCGTATCGGGATTGGCGTTCGCCATGCTGTTAAGTCTGTTCGTAAAATAGTAACCGATGGCTCTAATGTCGGCTTCCGCCGCTAGACGCTTCGGCAGTATTGGATAATAGCGCTGTTGGTACAATGCGGGCGGGACGCTATTAAACGGGCAATTATTGGACAAAAAACCGACTTGCTCGCGAAAAATGGGTATTTTTGTCCCTGAAATGATATTGTGATATGAGTATATTACTGGACGAAAAAGACTTTAAGAACCTGATTTTGATAGGCGACAAGGTTCTGATCAAGCCAAAGACCCCGTCGACCAAAACAAAGAGTGGACTCTATCTGCCACCGACTGTCAGCGAGAATGAAAAGGTTCTTTTGGGATATGTGGTGAAGGTTGGTCCCGGTTTCCCGATACCTTCGGTGAACGATGACGATGAGCCGTGGAAGGAGAGGTCTGAAGAGCCAAAATATGTGGCTTTGCAGCCTAAGGAGGGCGATCAGGCGGTTTACCTTCAAAGCGGGACAATTGATATAGAGTTCAATGACGAGAAGTATGTGATTGTACCGCAGTCGGCTATACTTCTCCTATTGCGCGACGAGGGATTTTTTGAATGATGAAACTCAAGGAAAATTATAAATGGTCGTTACTGGTTCCCACAAGCATGGGAATCAGGATCACGCCCATGGCCCAGGGCCAGCCTGTCTATAGCAGCGACACTTTTTTCATGCAGGCTACCAGCGCTGAAACCAATGTGGCCAGTGTATCCTCTTACCTGGGACTGCCGGTGAAGGTGTTGACAACCTTTGTAAAGGATAGCCCCATAGCGAGATTTATTAAAGACAACCTAAGGAGCAGGAATATCTCTTTTGAGGGCAAGGAGGTGGAACAGGGTGGCCCATGGGGTTACCGCCACCAGATAAACATAGCCGACAGCGGCTTCGGAACCAGGGGGCCCCAGGTATGGAACGACAGGGCCGGTGAGGTTGGAAGGAGGCTCAATGCCGGGGACTTTGACCTTGACAGGATATTTGTCGATGAAGGTGTCCGTATTTTGCACCTGTCGGGTTTGATCTGCGCTCTCTCGGCCGAGACGGGCGCTTTTTGCCTTGAACTGGCCAAAATTGCCAAAAAAAACGGCACGTTGGTCTCGTTCGACCTCAATCACAGGGCTTCATTCTGGAAGGACCGCGAGAAAGAGCTTAGGGAGATTTTTGTGGAGATAGCCAAGCAGACCGATATACTTATTGGCAACGAAGAGGATTTCCAGCTTTGCCTCGGTGTTGAAGGTCCGCCTGCCGGTGGAAAGGATGTTGACTCACAGATAGCCCACTTCAAGGAGATGACCTATAGGACGAAAAAAACTTTTCCGGACACCTCTCTCTTCGCGACCACGCTCCGCAAGGTGGAGAGCGCCAACAGCCACCTGTGGGGAGCCATAATGATGGTCGGTGATGAGTGGTATGGGGTTGAGCCCCGCGAAATAGGGGTGATAGACAGGATAGGGGGAGGCGATGGGTTTGTGGGGGGATTGCTCTATGGGATGCTCAGGGGGTGGGAGCCGCTGAAGTGCATCCAGTTTGGATGGGCTACCGGAGCTATGGCCACTACATTCTTGACCGACTATTGCCAGCCGGCCAATGAGGAGCAGGTCTGGAGAATATGGAGCGGTAACGCCAGGGTGGTGCGTTGAAATCGTGGAAGCGACCAATCAGGTTCAGCTTCAACCATAAAAAGAGATCTCCCTGAATTCCTTCTCAAACCGTGCGTGCTCTTCCGCCCATCTCTCTTTTTCGAGTGACAGCGATCCTCTATTGATCAGCACTTCCCGCATGAACGAATCCCCGGCGAGGATGTCGAAGGGCATCAGTTTCTCCTCGTACTCGTATGGGGGAGGGTTGAAAAGAAGAGAGTTGGCCGGAGTGGTTTCGATGATGGCATCGAATATTTCCAGCGCCGCGGCTACCGGAAAATAATTCCTTCTGTCGGTTATATGTATCTGTATGCCACCGCAAAGCTGGCCGGCATATTTGTGGAATGTGGGGATATAGTTGTGTATCCTGAAGGCACAGCCGGGAATGTCGCGATTGTCGAGGTTTTTTTTCAGCGCCACGGTGTTCAGCCAAGGAGCGCCGAACAGTTCGAACGGTGTTGTCGTTCCCCTTGCTTCAGAGAGGTTTAGGGCCTCGATGAGGACGGTGCCGGGATAGACGATGGCTGTACTCAACGTCGGCATATTTGGCGAGGGAAGTACCCATGGCAGGCCGGTCTCGTCGTAAAACATTTTTCTGTTCCAGCCTTCCAGTTTTATAACGCTGAGATTAGCGGTCGGATAATATTTTTCTTTTACCCAAAAGGCCATCTCGCCGATGGTCATCCTGTGGCACAACGGTATGGAGGCGCCGCCGACAAAGGTGAAAAATTCCGGTTTGAGTACCGGACCATCCAACGGCAGGCCGGCAACGGGGTTGGGCCGATCTAAAACGACAATGGGGATGCCGGACTCCATGCAGGCCTCGATACATAGTTTGACGGTCCATATATAGGTGTACAACCTGGCTCCGATATCCTGGAGATCTACCAAAAAGAGGTCTATATTCTCCAACATCTTTGGCGTTGGCTTTCTGTGCCTGCCGTAAAGACTGTGAACAGGGACGTTGTAATAGGGGTGGAGCCTGCCTTCCCATTCGATCATATTGTCCTGTGTCTCCCCGAAGATACCGTGTTGCGGGCCGAAAATGGCCGCCAACCGGCACTCCCGGCTATCATTGACAATATCGAGTATATACCTGAAATCTTTTGTTATGCTTGGCGCGTGGCATAAGACTCCTATGTTTTTGCCGATCAGCTCCCCGGGCAGCTTTTTCGCTATTATATCTAGTCCGCTCTTTACCATATCCAGTGATTTAATGTTTGTTACAAGGTTTTACAATGGGAATTCCCTTACTAGGTTTATATTGCCGTCATCCCTTTTTATGCCAACCAGAACGAAGTCGAACCTGTCCATGGCGGTACAGAGGAAGAAATCGCTTGGCGGCGAGAATTTCTCGTTTTCCTTCAGGAAAAAACGTTTGCCCGATGTCGACTTGAGCGCCTCAATTTCGGTTTTAATGTCGATATGGCTGTTTTTGAGTCCGGCCTCTATGGCCCTGGCGCATAAAAGATCTTCATCGGCCGACTCTTTGGCGCAATAGCCCATGGCTACCAGCGACACGACCGAAGGATCCGCTTTTTTGATATATCTGACTATGGCTGATACGTTTACCAGGCTGCCGGCAATAACGGTGTCGGCGTTGGTAGCGTTAACAAGCCCGTTGGTTCCGGCCGTTGTTGTATGGATAACCGTTTTGCCCTCCAGGTTGGCCGCCAACAGCTCCGTGGGACTGTTCCCGAAGTCGAATCCCGGAACCTTCTTTTCGCCCCTTTCGCCCACTAATACGCAGTTTTTGTACTTTTTTTTCAGCTCGAAAGCCTTTTCCACCTTATCTGTCGATATTATTGCCGTTGCCCCCGCATCGTAAGCGTAGCAGGCAACCGAAAAAGCCCTGAAAACATCGATGATAACGGTCAGCCCTTCGGCCTTTTTGGCTCCAGCGGTGAATTCGAGTATATTGATCTTCATTGTTTATTTTGATGGATTGATCGGACAAACATATAAAAAATGGCGGCATTAGAGCCGATTAATACTATACTTTTGTATATTTGGTACCTGTTTTTCACTAACTAAATAAATATGGCCAATCCTTTCTCATGGGCGATCGATAAGATAAAGAATCTTAACGATCTCATATGGCACACACCACTATCGAATCTGACCAAAAGAAAAACCTTTCTCCTCAAGCAGTTCAGGATTTTATATGTAGCTATAAAAGGTTTTGTGAAAGATAGGGTGCAGACTCAGGCTTCGGCGCTGACATTGAACACGCTTTTATCCATTATTCCGTTGGCGGCGATTGTTTTCGCGATAGCCAAGGGTTTTGGACTGGAACAGAACCTTATAGACGAGTTGTCCATGGAGTTCCAGTCGCACCAGGAGATTCTCAACTGGTTGTTGAATATAGCCCAAAGCGCTCTTCAGCAGACAAAAGGAGGCTATCTGGCCGGTATCGGCGTCATTATCCTGCTCTATTCCGTTATGGCGCTGTTGGGGAATATCGAAAATTCGTTCAACCATATCTGGCAGATATCGAGTTCAAGACCATGGAGCAGGAAGTTTACGGATTACCTGACCATTATGCTGATAGCTCCGGTGTTTATGATCTTGTCGGGCAGTATAACCGTCTTTATCGGCACAAAACTTACGGAGTTTATCTCTTCCGCTAAAATTCTATCCTCTTTGAAGCCGCTTGTAGGTTTCTCCATCAAGCTGGCTCCCTATTTCCTGACCTGGACAATCCTGACGATTGTTTACATGATCATTCCAAATACAAAGGTCAATTTTGTTCCGGCACTTGTGGCGGGGATTATCGCCGGTACAGGTTTAAAACTGTTGCAGTGGGC
>DUOU01000124.1 GCA_012838685.1 Bacteroidota bacterium
TAAATGGAGATTTCAGAGAGATCATCCACGAAGTCGTCTGACACATAATAGGAGAGTTGTCCCCTGTTATTGCCGAACAGTACGGGATTGGAGGGTGTTTCCAATCCGAGTCTTACCAGATCGGAATAATCCAGTCTGTAGATACCCTCTTCTGTTATGGCAATCTTTATCCATTTACCTGAAGATAGCAGTGATGATGAAGAATAATTATCTTTGGCCTGTTGGGCGAAGAGGCAGATGTTGGCCAAAAGAGAGACCGAAACAATGTAACAAATTATTTTTTTCATCGAAGGCAAATATAGGAACGAGTTTCGGGAAAGCGAATAACGGCCGGCATTTTCCATTAATATTTGTAATAATAATAACGCATTCACATCGTTACTATTGCGTTGCCTTTACTCTTTATGGGACGGAATTTATTGATATTATTGTTTTTATTTGTCTCTTTCGGGGCGACCGGACAGAACACCGGTATGGATCTTTCCACCTCCTCAATGATTGTCGGCAACCCCGGCATGGCAGGGGTACAGGGAGGGGGGAGGTTATATTTTTCATATAAGAATGTCTATCCGGGCAACAGGTATAACATATACAGTCTCAGGGCGGTTTTCGACGGTTTTTTTGAGGGGATCCATGGTGGGGCCTCACTTTTCGTAACAAACGATAAAATGGGAGGGATGGTCAACGATCTCCGTTCAGGACTCTCCTATTCCTACCATTTCAGGGCAGGAGAAGATTTTTATGTTGGAGCGGGACTTTCCGCTTCGCTGTTTTATAGGGGATATGACTTTACAGGGGCTGTTTTGCCTGATCAGATCGATGCCGTGATGGGCGTTGCTTACCCTTCCGGTGAAATATTTGTGAACAGGAGCATAATGAGGCCCGACATCTCTTCCGGCGTGGTTTTGATGTTTGGAAACTATTACGCGGGTTTATCGGTCGCGCACCTGACCCAACCGGCTATTTCCGGTACCGATTATGGTGAGACCCTGTTGAGACGCGAAATTCTCGCCAACTTTGGAGGGGATATAGAACTTAATGAAGATAATGGTTTGATTTTGAAACCCATTTCGGCCATAGTGATGGGAAAGGAACTCTTTTCGGCCACATTGGGCGCATCTTTGGAGATACCGCAACTCTCCGTAAACTCGCTTTTGATTTACCACAACAATGGCTATCTGGACCTTCAAATGGGCGTAACAGCGACTGCCGGAGCAGTTTCACTTTACTATAATTATCTATTTAACATATTGTCGCACAATAATATATTTTCTATTGCGTTACACCATCAGGTTGGTTTGTCCATTGGTTTATATAATGTTGATAAAAGAAAGTCGATTAAAACCATGAATTTTTCGAAAATATAATTTATATTTGAGGCCTAAATTCAAGGGAAATATTTATATTTGACGTTTATAATAAAAGAATTTAAGGAGATATGAGCAAGATCAAGACCTTATCGATAGTTTGTTCCGCTGCGCTGTTGCTTTTTTCATGCGCGAAAAGCGGTCATAATGAAAGGGTTTCTGCCGCAACTGGTTGGGAATACAATAATCCCGATAATGGCGGTTTTGAGGTGACCATGGGTGTTGAGCAAGTTACCGGACCTGGATTGGTTCTGATAGAAGGAGGTCGCTTCACAATGGGTCGTGTACAGCAGGATGTCTTTTACGACTGGAACAACGAACCCAGGACAGTAACCGTATCTTCGTTCTATATGGACGAGACTGAGATCAGGAATGTTGACTACAGGGAGTATCTGTACTGGCTGAGGAGGGTTTATACCGACTATCCCGAGGTGTACAGAAGGGCTCTGCCGGATACATTGGTTTGGAGAACCCCGATGGGTTACAATGATCCTTATGTCCAGTATTATTTCCGCCATCCATCCTATAACAACTATCCTGTTGTTGGTGTTAGTTGGGTACAGGCCTCCGACTATTGCCTCTGGAGAAGTGACAGGGTCAATGAACAGATACTAATTGATGAGGGCGAACTTAATTATGATCCAAATCAGCTTAACGCCAACAACTTCAATACTGAGGCCTATCTTGCCGGACAGTATGAGGGTGTTGTTAACCAGCTAAGGGAGAGCCTAAATCCCAATCAAACTGAGCGTCGCACCAATTTTGAAGATGGTATTTTATTGCCAAATTACAGGCTGCCTACCGAGGCTGAGTTTGAATTCGCGGCATACGGACTTAGGGGCAACACATACGATGAACGTATTTACGAAAGAAGGATATATCCATGGGATGGCCATAATGTAAGAAATGCCAATGCCAAGAACAGGGGCCAGATGATGGCTAACTTTATTCGTGGTCGCGGTGATAATATGGGTGTTGCCGGCAATCTTAACGATAATGCGAGTATTACGGCCGATGTGAGATCTTACTGGCCTAACGATTATGGTCTTTATTGTATGGCCGGAAACGTAAACGAGTGGGTAATGGATGTTTACAGACCTCTCTCTTCAGGGGATTATGACGGATTCAACCCGTTTAGGGGTAACGTATTCACGGATCTTAGGCGAGACGCTAATGGTCAGGTTGTCGCGAAAGACAATTTAGGTCGTCTCTATGTTGATACCGTTCAGGATATTGATGTGGCCGATAGATATAATTACCAAAAGGGAGATTACAGAAACTATAACGATGGTGATGTTAGATCATCTATCTCGGCAAGCTCTGATTGGACAATTGATGATGGAATGGAGGGATCTTTGAGGATGTATGCCCAGGATCAGGAGGATGCCAATAATTTTGTAACCCTGATAAATGATAATTCAAGGGTTTACAAGGGCGGATCATGGAAAGACAGGGCTTACTGGTTGAATCCATCAACCAGAAGGTTCCTGGATCAGGACGCATCGCGCGACGATATAGGTTTCAGGTGCGCTATGATCCGCGTAGGAAGTCCATCAGGTATTTAGGATATGTTACCATAATATAATGTAAAAAAAATTAGAGGCTGCCCACTCGGGCAGCCTCTGTTGTAATTTGGCACCGTCATCTTGAAATGGGAATCGGGGAATTATACAATTTATTTGAAGAGTCGGCCGGAATAACGACAGACTCCAGGAAAGTATCGGATGGGGAACTTTTTTTCGCGTTGAAGGGAGAGAACTTTGATGGCAACGAATTTGCCCTCCAGGCTGTTCAAAAAGGCGCTTTGAGCGCGATTGTGGATGACCCTTCCGTTGTTTCCGATCGCATGATTCTGGTCGATGATGTTTTGGGCACTTTACAGGAGTTGTCAACTTACCACCGCGAAAAACTTGGATTAAAAGTACTGGCGATTACCGGAACCAACGGGAAGACAACTACCAAGGAACTTCTCGCTTCCGTTCTTTCCAAAAAATTCATGGTACACTCCACAAAAGGAAACCTTAATAACCAAATAGGTGTTCCGCTCACCATCTTATCAGCTCCCTGCGATACGGAATTGATGATAGTTGAGATGGGAGCCAGTCGCCCCGGAGATATTGAAGAATTATGTGGGATAGCCAAACCCGATTTTGGGATGATAACCAATATAGGGAAGGCCCATATAGCGGGATTTGGCGATATTGATGGAGTGATAAGGAGCAAGACCGAACTTTACAGATACCTAAAATCAAATGGAGGTTCGGCCTTTTACAACGA
>DUOU01000125.1 GCA_012838685.1 Bacteroidota bacterium
GTGCGGATGAAGGGACTCGAACCCTTACGCCTCTCGGCACCAGATCCTAAGTCTGGCTCGGCTACCAATTACGACACATCCGCGAAAGAGGGGGCAAAATTACATAAAATTGTTGTATGTTCAATGACCATTTCCCTATTCTTGACAAGTTGCTGTCTGTTTTCAACTCCATATTTATCCTCTGAGCTCGAAGTTTTTCCCCAAGTAAACTTTTCTGACATGTTCATCCTCGGCAAGTTGACGGGCAGTACCGGACTTTAAGATTTTCCCTTCGAAAAGCAGATAAGCCCTGTCGGTTATCGACAGTGTTTCGTGAACGTTGTGGTCTGTTATCAGGATGCCAATGTTTTTTGTTTTGAGTTGTGATACGATACTCTGGATATCTTCTACGGCTATCGGATCGACTCCGGCAAAAGGCTCGTCAAGTAAAATGAAGTTTGGGTCGAGAGCGAGTGCTCTGGCTATCTCGGTTCTTCTTCTCTCTCCTCCTGAAAGTGTAATACCTTTGCTCTTCCTTATCTTTTGCAGGCCGAATTCTGTAAGGAGGTTTTCAGTTCTTTCAGCCTGTTCCGCCTTGGAGAATTTTGATGGTTCCAGAACGGCCTTGATATTGTCTTCAACCGACATATTGCGGAACACGGAAGCTTCCTGGGCAAGATAACCAATTCCTTTCCTGGCGCGCATGTAAACCGGAAGGTTGGTGATATCGGTATCGTCAAGAAAAATCCTCCCCTCACTGGGTTTTATCAAACCTACGATCATATAAAAGGAGGTGGTTTTTCCCGCACCGTTTGGTCCGAGCAAACCCACGATCTCGCCCTGCTCCACCTCAATGGAGACCCGGTTTACAACTGTTCTTGAACGATATTTTTTGACAAGATTTTCGGTATAAAGCTTCATCGTCTATTCTGTTGTGGCGAGCTCATCGGTATTCTCTTCCATCATGTCGTTGAAAGCCCGTTCCCTTTTTTTGATAATATTGGCTGAAATTCTGATGCTTACTTCGTACAGAATCAGGATTGGTATGGCAACAAGACACTGTGAGAAGACATCGGGCGGGGTAATGATCGCCGAGAGTATCACTATCAACACTATAGCATGTCTTCTGTATTTTATCATGAATTCGGGAGTCAATACACCTATCTTTGTTAGGAAGAAGGCCAGTACCGGCAGCTCGAAGATTATGCCCGTGGCCAGACATATTCCGGAAATGGTGGAGATATATGACCGTATATTTATTTGGTTGACAACATCGTCACTGATATTATAGGAGGTCAGAAAATGTATCGACAAGGGAACCAACAGGAAATAACCGAATAATACACCTAAGATAAAGAGTCCGGATATTACAAAAACGGCTCCCCTTGATGATTTTTTCTCATTATCGTGAAGGGCCGGTCTAAGAAAAGTCCAGAACTGGTAAACCACATAAGGTGTCGCCAGTATGAGTCCGGCGACTATGGCGACGGCGAAATGGACGGTCAGCTGTCCCGCCATCTTGATGTTTATAAGGTTAAATAAGGTAGGGTCGGAGTTGATACAAAGGTTTTTGTTTATCAATTCTCCGAGCCGACATAACATCCGGTTTGTCCAGAAATCCGGATTGGTGGGGCCAAGGATAACCGTGTCGAACAGAAATGATTTAAAAAATAGAGCTATGAACATACATGCCACAATGGCTATCACAGAATGCAAAATGACCCATCTTAACTCTTCAAGATGTTCAAGAAAGGACATTTCACCCTCTTTGTTTTTAGCCTTGTTTTTGTCCGCCATGTCGGTATTTTTCCGTTAATAACGCGCAAAGATGATAAAACTTATTGTTTTAAACAATAAGATTATAGGTATATGGATATTAATAAAAAAGATTTTTGTTAATTGTTCTAAAAACGTTTGTATTTAATAATAAATATATTACTTTAGATCGGATAAGAGGTAACTACACTGAACCTGAGACAATAAGTTTATGCTTTTTAGAAAATGAACAAAGAACAGGATATACACGAGTATTTGAAGAAGTATTTTGGATTCGATACTTTCAAGGGAAACCAGGAGTCCATAATAAGAAATGTTTTATCCGGCAGGGACACTTTTGTTCTGATGCCGACTGGAGGCGGAAAGTCTCTTTGTTACCAGTTGCCGGCGGTGATGCTAAAGGGTACGGCCATTGTAATATCACCCCTGATAGCCCTTATGAAGAATCAGGTTGACACTATGCGCAATTTCAGCATAAATGATGATGTGGCCCATTTTCTGAATTCTTCGCTCTCAAAGAGCGAGATAGCCAAGGTTAAAAAAAGTGTGTTGGACAGGGAGACTAAGTTGTTGTACGTGGCACCGGAGTCCCTTACCAAGGAGGAGAACATTGAGTTCATGAAGAGCGTAGATATCTCCTTTTATGCTATTGATGAAGCTCACTGTATTTCGGAATGGGGACATGATTTCAGGCCGGAATACCGCAGGATACGTCCTTTGATAGACATTATTGGCCGTTCGCCCATAATCGCGCTTACAGCTACCGCGACCCCAAAGGTGCAACACGACATTCAAAAGAATTTGGGGATTCTGGAGGCTGACGTATATAAATCCTCTTTTAACAGGCCCAACTTATATTATGAGGTAAAGGCAAAACAGGATGTGGCCAAGGATGTAATCAAATATATCAAGAGCAATATGGGGAAGTCGGGCATAATCTATTGTCTGAGCAGAAAAAAGGTTGAGGAGGTTGCCGAGATGCTTGTCGTCAACGGAATCAAAGCCCTTCCATACCATGCCGGAATGGATTCGGCGACAAGATCCAACAATCAGGATCAGTTTCTAATGGAGGAGGTCGATGTTATTGTCGCTACCATAGCTTTCGGTATGGGTATCGATAAACCAGACGTAAGGTTTGTCATCCACTATGATATCCCCAAAAGTTTGGAAGGATATTACCAGGAGACAGGTCGTGCCGGAAGGGATGGTGGAGAAGGCAATTGTATCGCCTACTACAGTTACAACGACATACTTAAACTTGAAAAATTTATGCAGGGAAAACCTATTGCCGAACAGGAGATAGGGAAACAGTTGCTTCTGGAAACAGTCTCTTATGCGGAATCATCGGTATGTCGCAGAAAACTGCTGTTGCACTATTTTGGAGAGGAGTATAATGAGGAAAACTGTGGGGCTTGTGACAACTGTTTGCATCCAAAAATTCAATTTGAGGGCAGTGAATCGGTTGTCAACGTTCTTGAAGCCGTTGTAACTGTAAAGGAAAAGTTCAAGGCAGACCATATAGCCAATATACTTTCGGGCAAGATGACATCGGCAATCAAATCGTACCGTCACCATAAACTTGAACTGTTTGGTGTGGGCGACGAAAAAGATGAGAGATATTGGAATATGGTGATCAGACAGGCTTTGATCGCTAAGTTTTTGGTGAAAGACATCGAGAATTACGGTCTCTTGAAAATTACGCAAAAGGGACTCGATTTTCTCGACAAACCAGAACCTTTTATGCTTACAGAGGACCATGAATATATTGAATCCGATGAGGATGATATCTTGATGGCCGGGGCTAAGACAGAGGCCGCGGATGAAGAACTTTTCAGCATTCTCAAGGATCTCCGAAAAAAAATATCCAAACAGAAAGATCTTCCTCCGTTCGTCATATTCCAGGATCCTTCACTTGAAGATATGGCGATCCAATATCCTGTAACCATAGAAGAACTCCAGAATATTTCAGGGGTTGGTGCCGGTAAAGCGCAGCGTTATGGTAAGGAGTTTGTCGAGGTTATAAAAAAATATGTCGAGGAGAAAGAGATTATAAGACCATTGGATATGGTTGTCAAATCTGTTGTCAACAAATCTGTTATCAAGGTTTATATAATACAGAGTATTGATATGAAGCGCTCATTTGAGGATATAGCCGAGGCAAGAGGGTTGGACATGCCGGAGTTGCTCACCGAGATCGAGGCAATAGTCAATTCGGGCACCAGGTTGAATATTGACTATTATATAGATGAGGTTTTAGATGAGGAACGTCAGGAAGATATATATTCATATTTCCGCGAAGAGGCTGAAACAGATTCCATTGAGGAGGCCTTAAAGGAACTCGGAGGAGAGTTTGAAGAGGAGGAGATCCGTTTGATGAGGATCAAGTTTCTTTCGGATTTTGGCAACTAAAC
>DUOU01000126.1 GCA_012838685.1 Bacteroidota bacterium
ATCGGGAAAGCTATCACCATAGATCCAACTACAAGGCATAGTGTTCCAACTATTGCCGGAAAAATCCCCCCTTCCGTCATACCTTCGGTTGGCGCGGTTGTCAGAAATTCCCAGGATATGACACCCGCTCCCTTAATAAAAATGAACACCAGTATCCAGGCCAACAACCCGACAACTATCAATGCCATCATCCTGAATGTCCAAAATACCAGTGCCTGTTTTTTCTGTTTTCCTGTCATCACATGTTTTGCTTGTATTGTTTCGCGGAAATCAACTCCACGGTAGTACTGATTATCAAAGTAATAATAAATAATATTACACCTAACATAAAGAGAGCTTCATAATGGGCTCCTCCATTGGGAGCTTCTCCAAGTTCCGCGGCAATTGTCGCTGGAATTGTCCTTACCGGCTCCAATAAAGTTGTCGGTATGACCGCGGAATTTCCCGTAACCATCAAAACAGCCATAGTCTCCCCTATCGCCCTTCCTATTCCCAAAACAATAGCGGCCATTATACCGCTGATACAATAAGGTATGGTTACCCTGAAGATTGTCTGCATATGTGAGGCCCCCAGTGCCAATGAAGCCTCTTTTGTGGAAAGAGGTACGGTTCTTATGGAATCCTCCGCAACCGAAATAATTGTAGGTAAAGCCATTATTGCCAAAATAATCGCCCCGGCCAGGCCAGTTTCACCTACAGGTAAATCAAAAAGTTTTTGAATAAGCGGAACTATAACGATAAGTCCGAAAAATCCATATACAACGGAAGGAATGCCCGCCAGAAGCTCAATGATTGGCTTCAACAAATTCCTGACCCTGGGAGATGCCAGTTCCGCCATAAATATTGCAACTGCTATACCGAATGGAAGAGCAAACAATATTGCTGCGATCGAAACCCATAATGTTCCCATTACCAATGGCTTGATTCCAAAAAGAGGAGCCGGCTGGGCTGTCGGAAACCACTCCTCTCCCAAAAAATAGTCGGACACCTTAATATTTCCAAGATCCAAAATCTTTCCCTGAAACCCATCTTCAATATAAGGTGAAGGGACAAAGCCGATCATAGCGGGATTTTCCGATATAATACGGGATATTGCTTCCGGAACAAACTGAAAATCGTCACCAAGTTCATCTTCCGAAACATATTTTGTAATATCACCCAGCCTGAATACAATTATATCTTGGTTTGTACCGCCCACCTGGCCCCAATTTATAATCTCTTCATCAAAGATGTTTTTTATCTCCTTAGGAGTGAGATGATCAACAGGATTTGTCTTGTTTACTACCAAAGAATAGCCCTCTTCAACTACAGGAGAGTCAAAAAGTCCCGCTCCCTGCCTAAATAGGAAGATTATTATCATTAGAATAGCTATCGAAGTGATAGTACCGCTAGCCAATAATATCTTTTCTACTATTATTTCGAAAAAGCGTCTCATATTTCCGTTTAGTTTGATAGTCCAATGAACAACCTTATGGCTAACCTGACTTTATTAATTAATTGACGTCTATATAACCAATATTTTTCACTGTATTTTGACCTTCGGCCGATAAGACATAATCAATTAAAGGCTTCACTTTTTGCTCATCTGTTTTCACATAATAGAACATTAAAGGTCGTACTACCGGGTAACTCCTGTTTTTGGCGTTTTCATAGGAAGGTTCAACATAATTGTCACCATCGTAACTAATGCTCAGGGCCTTAACATTTCCATTGAGATAGGCCAAACCAACATAACCTATCGCTCCGGGAGTCTGGCTAACTGATTGTATAACCGCACCGGTAGCCGGCATTGAAAGTACAGAGGCCATATAATTTTTATTTAAGAGAACACTCTCCTTAAAAAACTCATACGTTCCGGAACTGGTCTCTCTTGAGTAAACAACAATTTTCATGTCAGATCCGCCAACCTCTTTCCAATTCGTTATCTTTCCTGTAAATATGCCCTCAAGCTGCTCGCGGGTCAGTTTTGTTATTCTGTTTGATGGATTGACTATTACCGCCAGGGCGTCCCATGCGATGATTTTTTCAACAACTGTTTTTCCCTTTTCCCGCAACTTAAGCTTCTCATCGAATTTAATTTCCCTGCTTGTCATGGCTATATCGGTAGTTCCGTCAAGCAATGCGGAGATACCAACACCTGAGCCTCCACCGGTAACGGTAACGTAAGCCGAAGAGTTTTTGTTCATATAATTTTCAGCCTCCTTTTGGGCCAGTGGGAGTACCGTATCTGAACCCTTTATTTTTTGGGCGTCTAAAGCCTGGTTTACAATAAACAGGCACAAAAACAGTGACAATAAATTTTTCATGTTCATAATTTTAAGTTTGCTTTGAATAACTTGATATTCAATTTAATAATTGTTTTAAGCTTATAATAACCTTTTTTTCGGAGCCAATAAAATCTCTTATAAGGAACCTTTAGTTGTGGTTATTATACAATACAAAAGTAGACTCCCATTATTACATGGTTGTGACGGTTTTGTTACGAATATGTTAAGATTCATGCGCAAAATCTATAGCAATTTTTTGTATCAAAATCTTCACAAAATCGTATTCTTTTCTTTTCGAAATCGTAACATGGCCGCTTCAAATTCGCGGTGGATTAAAATAAATAACAATGAACAAAGCAATTTCTTTCTTGGTTTTTATGGTTCTATTGACGTCTCCCAAGCTCTACCCACAATCGGTTAACGGAGTAATAGTCGAAAAATCCACCGGTGAGCCTCTTATTGGGGTTACGGTAAGGATTATTGGAACAACTATTGGTACAACCACCAATTTCGATGGGAAATATGAATTGAAAAATTTTACCCCGGGGTCCATTCAACTGGCCATTAGTTACGTCTCCTTCAAAAGTATCCAAAGCGAACCCTTCAAGGTCAACGCCGGAGAAACAGTATCCCTGAATTTTGAAATGGAAGAGGATGATCTGGAACTTGGTGAAGTTGTGGTAACCGCGCGCAAAAACCTAGAAAACGAGAACATTCTCATTATTGAAAGAAAAAATTCCACTATCGCTATCGAAAATCTGGGAGCAAAAGAGATGAGTCTTAAAGGTATTTCCAATGTAGCCGATGGGGTGAAGAAGATTACCGGAATAGCTTTGGCCGATGCCGGACAGATATATGTAAGAGGGTTGGGTGACAGGTACAACAGCACCTCTCTCAACGGTATGTCGATCGCTTCTCCAAATCCCGACAACAAACTGATTCCTCTCGATCTTTTCCCATCTTCAACAGTAAAGAATATTATTGTTGGCAAAGTATACCAGGCTGGCAATTTCGCCGATTATTCGGGCGCACATATCGATATATCAACCAAAGACAGTTTCGATGAAGATTATTTCTCACTATCGTTTGGAACCGGAGGTAACCTGAACACTATCGGGAAAGAGTTTATCTCGAGCGATAAAACGGGGAATTTTTTTAGTAGCAACAGGTTATCGCCAACAATAAAAGATATGACATCAAGAGAATTTTCCGCATATATTTTGGAAACAGATCCTTTTGGAAATTCTTTCTCCCCCACTAAATTCAATTCATTGCCGGAGTTCAGCGGTACAATGAGCCTGGGAAAAACCGCGAGAATAGGATCAAATAAATTAAACTTAATGGCCTCATTGACCGGGGGTAACAGCAGATCCATCAGAGCGAACGGATATACTTCAACGCTCAACACGCAAGGCGATATTTTAAATGAATTTACCTATACCAGCTACAATAGTGAACTAAAGATAGCGGGATTGACCAGCTTAAACTATTCATTCGGCAACGACAATATAATCAATTACGTACTTTTTTATACCCGAAATATAACTGACGAATTCAGGATCAGAAGAGGATATGACAGTGAAGGAATCAATCTAATAGGGAGCAACAGCCTGATGCACGTATACAGTCTGCTCAACAACCAGATATCAGGTAAACATGGAATAAGCGACAAAGTTAAGCTAAATTGGAGCGGATCTTATGGGATAACAGGAAGCTTTGAACCCGATAGACGACAGATAATGTTCAGAACAGATGCTGAAGTAATATCCCTTTTCAAACTGAACCAACAAGAGACTTTAAGGTATTTCGGAGAACTTAATGAAGATGAACTTGAGGGTAATG
>DUOU01000127.1 GCA_012838685.1 Bacteroidota bacterium
ACAAAAATAGACCCGTCATGCTTAACTGCAATTCCATTTATATTTCCGATCAATGATTCAGGAGTTGTCTCCAAAGAAATAAATTGGATATTCTCGGCTATATCCGAAAGATTTTCTATACTGCCGGATGTGGGACCGAGAACATCAATTACAGGTAATGTTCCGTTATCAGTTTTGTTGCAGCAAAAAACCGACAACAAAAAAAGGAAAAAAAGCATGATCTGATTTTTCATGGTGACGGAATTAACTTTTCAGCGAAGATTATTTACAATACTGACCAAAAACAAGAAATTTCAAAAAAGAGATTTCCATCAAATATATGATAATAATTAATTTCATAACTGTACTAATAGTCGTTTTAATATTATTTAACATATCACTGTAAATCACGGGCCTAATCTGTTAGAGAGATTAAGTAATTCCAAGCTGCCACCATAAACTGTTGTTTCCCTCCTTTTTGCCTTTATTCCAAAATAATCATACTTTTGTGGGTTATTGGATGTTCCGGCGACGGAACCCACCTTTTAAAACTATTTTGATTTTTGCGAAATGAGAACAGAAGAGGAAATTTTTAGGGCTTTATCAAAAGTTATTCACCCCGAAAAGGGAAAAGATATAGTGACCATAGGTATGGTGCAATACGCTTACGAGGATGAAAACGGCATCTCAGTGGTTTTGGAGCCTGAACGGCCGAACGATCCGTTCCTGGCCTCCATAAAAAGCACGATTGTAAAGGCTCTGAAGAGCGCTTTCGGTCCAGATACCTCCATAGCTTCGATAGAAGTGAACAGAGGCGCCGAAGAACTTGTGCAGGAAGAGAAACCTGATAATATTGTCCCCGGCGTGAAGAATGTCATAGCCATAGCATCGGGCAAAGGCGGCGTGGGAAAGACAACCGTGGCCGTTAACCTGGCGATAGCGCTCGCCAAAGCCGGAAACAGGGTCGGCCTGGTGGATGCCGATATCTTTGGCCCTTCGGTGCCGAAAATGCTGGGAGCCGTGGATTTCAAGCCTGAAATCAGAATGGTCAACGGTACCGAAAAGATCGCCCCTCTTGAGAAATTTGGCATCAAAGTTCTCTCCGCGGGATTTTTTGTAAACCCCAAGGATGCCACTATCTGGCGGGGACCTATGGCATCGAACTTCCTTAAGCAGATAATTGAACTGGGCGACTGGGGGGAACTGGATTACCTTTTGTTCGACCTTCCCCCGGGAACAAGCGACATACATCTCACCCTCGTACAGGAGGTGGCCGTAACCGGAGCTATCATAGTGACAACACCGCAGGAGGTGGCACTGGCCGACGCAATAAAGGGGATCTCAATGTTCAGAAGCGACAAGATAGAGGTGCCAATAATAGGACTTATCGAGAATATGTCATACTTCACCCCGGCGGAACTTCCCGAAAATAAATACTATATTTTTGGAAAAGAGGGTGGCCAACGGTTGGCTAACGAAATGAATGTCGGATTTCTGGGCCAAATACCCATAGTGCAAAGTATCTGTGAAAGCGGCGACAAGGGGACACCTCCCGCACTGGAGGATTCCATCGTTGGCAACGCTTTCGCCAAGCTGGCCGGGGAGGTCGTTGCCGGAGTGGCGGTTCGCAACAAACTGAAAAAACCGACAACCAGGGTACAAGTAACAAAATAATTCTTCATAAGATGACCGAAAAAAACAGAACAGAACAGAAGGTGCTGAAGGCACTAGACAGGATCAGGCCTTATCTCCAAAACGACGGGGGAGATATTGAGTTTGTTGAACTAACAGCCGACAACCAGGTTGTTGTCAGACTTACCGGTGCCTGTCACGGCTGCCCGTTCGCTATGCAGACACTCAAGGCGGGCGTGGAGCAGGCAGTGATACAGGAAGTTCCCGAGATCAAGGGGGTAGTTTCCGCATAATATAATAATATAGCGGCAAATAGTCCGTTTATATACAAAAAATAGGTGTATCGCCTTTATTGAAAGCATTATACAAATATCTGTCGTTGATCGGACTATTGCTCCTGGCAATCTCCTGTTCCGTAGAGAAAAACACGGCAACTACCCGTTTTTATCATGGTCTGACCGCCCGCTACAACATCTTTTTCAACGGCAACGAGAGCTTTAAGGCGGGTGTCGCCAAGGTCGAAGCCAACCATGTGGACGATTACGCCCAGATGCTGCGGCTTTTTGAATATAGCGACCCGGCATCGGCATCGATATGCCGGGCCGATATGGACAACGCCATCACAAAGGCATCCAAACTGATAAGGCTGAAATCCATTACCGCCCTTCCGGAGCAGAATGAACGGGACAGGGAGGGAATGGGTCCCGATGAGGCGCTGCTCAACCGCAAGGAATACAACGATTGGGTGGATGATGCCTATCTGCTCATAGGAAAGGCAAACTTCTACAAACAGATTTACGATGAGGCTTATGCGGTATTCTCTTACTGTATGGAGCAGGCAAACGACGAAAACATCAGACTGGAGGCCGCGATCTGGAACGCCAGGGTTTATATCGAGAAGGGCGATTTTGTAAACGCCGGCAGGTATCTGAACGATATCAGCGTTACCGGTAATCTTCCAAAAAACATCAGGGAGATGTATTACACCACACAAACCGACCTCTTCATAAAACAAAAAATGTACGCCGATGCTATCGCTCCGTTGGAAAGGGCGGTGAAACTGGCCAGGGGCAAAAGAGAGAAATATCGCTACACCTTTCTTCTGGCGCAACTGAACCAGGAGACAGGCAACGATAACGCCGCTGTGGCGCTTTATCGCAAGGTGATAAAGATGAGTCCCCCGTATGAGGTCAAGTTCAACGCCCAGATAAATACCGCAACGGCGATAGATGCGCTGAGCAATGACATACATTCTACCCGCAGAACACTGGAAAGGATGATGAAAGATGCCAATAATACCGAGTACCACGATCAGATCTACTATGCGCTCGGCAATCTGGCCATCAAGGAGAAAAACATTGAGGAAGCTATAGGTTTTTTCCGCAAATCTGTTGCCGTCCAATCCTCCAACACCAACCAGAAGAGCCGCTCCTATCTGGCCCTCGCGGAATATTTCTACGATAACAACGACCTTATCAGGGCGGGTACATACTACGACAGTGCCGCCTATTTCCTGAACGAGAGCCACAACGACTATAAATCCGTCAAATCGATGTCAGAAAACCTCAACGCCGTGGTGGGCCAACTGAAAATAATCCAGGAACAGGACAGTCTCCAAAGGATCGCCGCGATGTCCGAAACAGAGAGAACAAACTATATCAACAGTATAATCGCCGCAATAACGGAGGCCGAAAGAGCCGCCTCCACCCCCACCGGAAGCGATCAGTACAACCTGGGACAGTTCTACGAAAATGAACGTCGTTTTTCCGAAAACATAGAGCAGGAGGGAAGCTGGTATTTTTATAACCAAACAGCCCTGACATTCGGTCGGACAGAGTTCCGCAGGCTCTACGGCAACAGAGTCCTGGAAGACAACTGGCGGCGATCCAACAAGACGACCGTCAACATAGCCGCCACCAGTAGCGGCAGTGAACCAGCACCGACAGGCAACACAAACGACAGCGAAACGGAAAGCGGTGGAACAGCACCGGAACTGACCGACAACAAAAAACCCGAATACTATCTCAGGAACCTGCCCCTCTCCGACTCCCTGCTAGCCATCTCGAACGATAAGATCGCCAATGCCTACCTAAGAGCCGGTATCGCCTACTCCGAAAAATTCGAAGATCCGGTTACCGCTACCGAATACCTGGAAATGCTTACGGTAAGGTTTCCTGGCAATAAACTTGAAGCTGAGGCGTTTTACCATCTCTACCAGATAAACAAAACCGCACTCCCGACCAAGGCGGAGACATACAAGCAACGGCTCCTGCAAAAATATCCGGAGACGGAATATGCCAAGATCTTGTCGGATCCCGACTATTTCAGGCGGCAGGCGGAACTGGCCAGAGAGTCCACCGTTCTTTACGAACGGGCCTACAACACCTATTTGGCCGAATATTTCGATGAAGCGATTTCACTTTGCGAGGAGGGCATGGTGCTTTACGCGGATGATAGCCTGGCTCCCAAGTTTATGCTTCTCAGGGCCTACTGTTACGCGAGAATCGCGGATGAACGTACCTATAAGGAGGAGCTCAACAGGTTGATAACTGCCTTCCCCGGTACCGAGGAGAGCCGGCGCGCTGCCGAGATCGTTGCCTATCTCAACGCAGAGATCCCGGAACTGTTTATCGAAGAAGAGAGGGAGATAGCGAGCGAAATATATGTGAAAGATCTTACCCGAAACCATATGTTTGTGGTTGTCATTGAAAATCCCGCCTTTAATATCAATGTCGCCAACTTCGACGTTATAAGCTATAACATAGACAATTATACCAACAGCAACTTTAGGACCCAGGGGGAACTGATTGGCGGCAAATATGTGATGATCACCGTGTCGGGCTTCAGCGACTATACACAGGCACTCGATTACTACTCCGCTTTCAACGAGACACAGGTGATCCGCAATCCATCATCGGATAAGATCTACTCTTTCCTTATAGACTCCAACAATCTGGCCACACTGAACGACGACAAGAATCCTGAACGTTATTACCTCTTTTTCAGGGATAATTACTTACCTTAGCCGTTGATGAAGAAAATACGTATTCTGTGGACCGACGACGAGGTGGAGGCCCTTAAACCCCATATAATCTTCCTTGAGGAGAAGGGATATGAGGTGTTGACCTGCTCAAACGGAACCGACACTGTCGATCTGATTGGCCGACAACCGTTCGATATACTTTTTCTCGACGAAAATATGCCGGGACTGAGCGGTATAGAGACACTAAGACTTGTGAGGGAGGCGCGTCCCGACATCCCGGTGGTTATGGTCACTAAAAGCGATGAGGAGGAACTTATGGAGGCCGCGATAGGATCGGAGATAGCCGACTACCTCATCAAACCTGTCAAGCCGAAACAGGTGCTGCTCTCTATCAAAAAGATTGTGGATCAACGCCGGCTTGTTACCGAAAAAACCACAACCGACTACCAGGTGGAGTTCGGAAAGATCGGAAACATGATATCTTCCGCCGGGAGTTTCGATGATTGGTGCGAACTTTACAAAAAAATTGTGTTCTGGGAGGGGGAACTAAGCAAATCGACCGACTCCGGAATGGCCGAGATACTCTATGCCCAGGAAAACGAAGCCAACAATATCTTCGCGAAATTCGTGTCAAAAAATTACCTTTCATGGCTCCAACCCGGAAACTCCTACAGGCCGGTGATGTCAGATTCCCTCATGAAGGAGAAGGTTTTCCCCCGAATCGACAGGAACAGGCCTCTCTTCTTCGTGTTGATAGACAATATGAGATACGACCAGTGGAGAGCCATAGCCTCATCTCTCGCGGGTATCTTCAGGGTGGTGGATGAAGAGCTCTTCTGCGGCATCCTCCCCACATCTACCCAGTTCAGCAGGAACGCGATTTTTTCCGGTCTGATGCCATCCGAGATAAAACAGTATATGCCCAACTTCTGGATCGAAGATGACGAGGAGGTGAGTAAAAATTATTTTGAAGAGGAACTGTTCGCCAACCATCTGTCGCGCAAAGGGATAAATATCAAATGGTCATATCACAGGATCAACAAAGCCGCAGAGGGTAAGAGGATAAACGATAAACTCAACGAGATGATGGGCAACGATCTTAATATTCTGGTCTACAATTTTGTGGATATTCTCTCCCACGCCCGTACGGAGATCGATGTTATCAGGGATCTGGCCAATGAAGAACCCGCATACAGAAGCTTGACAATGTCGTGGTTCCAGCACTCTTCCCTCCTTGCCCTGCTCAAAACAATAGCTTCGGAAAATGTTAAGGTGATTTTCGCTACCGACCACGGAACAATCAGGGTACAGAATCCCATTAAGGTGGTAGGCGACAAGAGCACATCTCCAAATCTTAGGTACAAGATGGGACGTAACCTCGCGTACAACCCGAAAGAGGTTTTTGAGATAACTGACCCACTGGAGGCATTCCTGCCCAAATCAAATATCAGTTCAAAGTATATCTTCGCGACCAACAAAGATTTTTTCGTCTATCAGAACAATTTTAACCACTATGCCGCATATTACAAGAACACTTTCCAACACGGCGGAATATCGATGCAGGAGATGCTGCTGCCGGTTGCCTGTCTTGAACCGGTATAATCTAATAACAGGCAAAAGGTGATTATCAAAATAAAAAAACCGGAAGAACTCAAGGAGGCGGCAGAGAGGCTTCTCAAAGAGACAGAGGGGAGACGCATATACGCCCTTTTTGGCGCCATGGGAGCGGGGAAGACCACCTTTGTGAAGGCCATCTGCGAGGTTTTGGGTTCAACAGATACGGTTGTAAGCCCAACCTTCACCATTGTCAACGAATATACAACGAAAGAGAAGGATCCGGTGTACCACTTCGACTTTTATAGGATCAACAAGATCACTGAAGTATATGACATCGGCATAGATGAATATTTTGATAGCGGCAACTTCTGCTTTATGGAGTGGCCCGAACTTGTTGAGGAGATACTGCCACCCGAAACAGTTAGGGTGAATATCAACATCATGCCGGATGATTCCAGGGAAATAACCTTTGAAACTTAATTTTTACCGTTAATAATATCTGAGTATAAAACTATTCTTTATAACTTTACGGATCGCGAGGATTTGGAGACTATATAAGATAACCCAATAAAAAACCCGAACAATGTATTTTTTGGAAGATAGTGATAACTCGGAAGATACCGCGCAGATGACCCAAGAGAAACTGCTTGAGAAATACAAAAATTCCAGGAAGATCTCTGTAGGTATCCCAAACGACAATAAATTTCCCGAGTATGAGAAGAGGGTTCCCTTGACCCCCCAGGGTGTGAAATTATTGGTGGATGGTGGCAACGAAGTGGTTATCCAGTCGGGTGCCGGTCTGGCCGCAAACTATAGCGACAATGAGTATAGCGAACATGGCGCCGTAATCGCTGAGTCTATGTCACAGGTCTACGACTCGGATATAATTATTAAAGTCGCCCCGTTCACTGAAAAAGATACCGACCTCATGAAGGGCAACCAGGTGGTTATGTCATATCTGAACATCCTTAGGCTGAGCGAAGAGGTTCTCAACAAACTGATAGAAAAAAGAGTCACGGCCATAGCGTTCGAAAGTTTGCGCGATGTAGATGGTTCCCTGCCAATTGTTGAGTCGATGTCGGAGATCAGTGGCGTGACATCCATATTGATGGCCTCGGAATATCTGAGCAACTATCTGGGTGGCAAAGGGGTAATGCTGGGAGGCATTACCGGTATCACCCCTACGGAGGTTGTCATCCTCGGCGCGAACACCGCCGGCAAGTACGCTGCCAAAGCGGCTTTGGGACTTGGAGCGCAGATAATTGTATTCGACGATTCTCTGAACAAACTGCGACAGTTTGAATCGTTCATAGGTCATCGCGTGCAGACCTCGGTATTCCATCCCCAGGTCCTGAGCAAGGCGCTATTGTCGGCCGACGTTATGATAGGCGCTATGGAGCTGGACGACCTGCGGCCGTGGTATTATGTAAGCGAAGATATGGTCCGCACCATGAAAAGAGGAGCCGTGATAATCGACCTGAGCATCGACAGGGGTGGGTGTATCGAGACCACCGAATGCCGTACCCTGGCGGAACCGGCTTACGAAAAATTTGGTGTTATTCACTTCTCGGCCTGGAACCTGCCTTCGCGCGTGGCCCGTACCGCCTCCATGGCCTTGAGCAATATATTATGTCCCCTGATCCAAAATATGTCGGATGCCGGGAACACAACCACATTTCTGAGCCATAACCCCGGAACACGGCAGGGGGTATATCTCTATAACGGGATACTTACCAACGAAACTTTGGGCAGCAAGTTCGGGATGATGTCCAAGAACCTGGATTTTATGCTCTCGGTTTACTGATCTTTTTAGTTAATCAAATTTCATGATGTTTCCGGGAAGAAGCCTGGCTCTTCTTCCCAGATAAAAGGCTCTGTTATCCTTCGCATGGCCACCAGGAAAGTTAAAATATACCGGGTATCCATACTCTTCCGTTATTGAGGAAACAATATCCTCGATAGATTTGCCCCACGGCACGGTAGTCTCTTCCATCTTGTTGAAAGAGCCAACTATCAATCCGCTAAGCTGGTCCAGTTTCCCGGCCAGTTTCAACGACACCAGCATCCTGTCTATATGGTAATATTGCTCCCCGACATCCTCCAAAAACAGGATCTTCCCTCTTGTCTCTATATCCCCCGCCGTTCCGACTAAACTGTAAACCAGGGACAGATTGCCGCCTATGATCTCTCCCCGCGCCTCGGCCGGCCTTAGCACATTTCCCTGCCAACCGATACGGGACAATCCTCCAAAAAGGGCATCTCTCAATGTCTCCATGGTCTCCGGTGTTTTATCGCTGTTCCCGAAGTTTACGGGCATCTCTCCATGGATTGTAGCCATTCCCAACTTTTTGCCCAGCCAAAGATGAAACACTGTGATATCACTGAAACCAACCAGCCATTTAGGGTTCTTTCGTAGCACCGAAAAATCTATTTTATCTACTATTCTTATAGCGCCATAACCCCCCCTGGCAAAAAGAATAGCCTTGATCTCACGGGCGTTCAACATCTTCTGGATATCCTCCAGCCGCTGCTTGTCGCTGCCGGCAAAAGGACCATCGGATAGGAACAGATGATCACCTAACCTGGTTTTTAACCCCCAGGATTCCAATACTCTGACGGCATCCTCTATCTTTTTTGAATCGACCGAGAAAGAGGGCGACACTATGGCCACCTCATCACCCCCGTTCAGATAGGGAGGTATTACTGTTCCGTCACCTTTTCGCGAAAAAACCCTGCAAAAGCCCATCATTGAAATAAAATTCTCTTAACAATATGATTTATTGCGCGCACAATGGTACAGTCCCCGTAAAATCCTCAAAAACACGGACCTGTTGTGCTATTTTCCATTATAATCCCCTTCCATTCATTATTAAGACCGAAGTTAAGATAGTTTTTTTATTTTTTGATGTTTCCGCGTCCCTGTTTTTTCCCCGTTCCACTTGGTTTTAAAATTTACAGATTATGGTTGAATCTTTTGTCGTTACCCCGGAATGATTATTTTTGCCGATTATTCTATAAGCCCCATGGAAGCCGAACATCCCCTGATCAAGAAGAAAGTAAACCTATTCGATGGAATCAACATGGTTTCGGGCGCTATGATAGGCTCGGGGATTTTTATCGTGAGCGCCGACATAGCCAGAAATCTGGGCTCCCCCGGCTGGCTGATAATGGTTTGGGTAATAACCGGGGTACTTACGCTCATTGGCGCCGTCTGTTACGGTGAACTGGCCTCAATGATGCCGTGCGTGGGGGGTCAGTATGTTTATCTCCGCGAATCGTACCACCCCATAATAGGCTTTCTTTTCGGGTGGACAACTTTTCTGGTAATCCAATGCGGCTCAATTGCCGCGGTTGGAATCGCCTTCGCCAAATTTTCCGGGGTTATCTTCCCCTGGATAGCCGACAGTAATCTGTTATTTGAAGTTGGGCCGATAAAAGTAACCAGCACGGTTATCGTCGCCATTGGCCTGATAATCCTGCTCACCTGGCTGAACATCCAGGGCATTGTGGTGGGGAAAAAGGTGCAAAACATCTTCTCTTCCACCAAAGTTCTTGCTCTGGTTGGTTTTGTCATCGTTGGACTGATAGTTATGAAAAGTCTGGATTCCTGGGAGATCAACAAAGAGGTGTTCTGGTCGGCTTCCCAAATCGGATCGGATGGCGCTAAACTCCCGTTAAAGGGTTTTTCACTTATTACGGCTGTTGGCATCTCCCTTGTCGGGGCTCTCTTTTCTGCCGATGCCTGGTACGATGTGACCTTTATCTCCGGAGAAGTGATAAATCCCAGGAAAAATGTTCCCCTGAGCCTGTTGATCGGCACATTCATTGTTTCTGTACTCTATATCATTGTCAATTACATATTTATTGCCGTTCTCCCGCTTCACGGATCGCCCGATGGCACGGATACGTTCAGCAGGGGGATACAGTACGCGACCGATGACAGGGTAGCCACATCCGTAATGGAAGTGGCCCTGGGCGACCCGGCAGCGGTAATAATGGCCCTGTTGATCATGATCAGTACCTTTGGGTGCAACCATGGACTGATACTGGCGGGCCCAAGGGTCTATTACGCTATGGCGGCGGATGGACTCTTCTTCAAGAGAGTGGGCAAAATAAACAAAAACGGAGTTCCCGGTTTCGCCATGATCATCCAGGGCATTTGGTCCATACTATTGTGCCTTTCCGGAACTTACAGCGATCTGCTCGACTATGTCATCTTCGCGGTGCTTCTGTTCTTTACGCTTACAATTCTGGCGATTTTTATACTAAGGAAAAAAAGACCCGATGAACCGAGGCCATACAAAGCCTTCGGTTATCCGTTTATTCCCGCTCTTTATATACTGATAACAACAGCCATAATGGTTATATTGTTGATATATAAACCAAACTACACTTTCCCCGGCCTGTTTATCGTTTTTCTGGGAGTACCCGTATATTTCCTCTGGAAAAAATTCTCGAAGGAAAAGAGTGTCTCCGCGGATAACCGCGATTAAGGCTATACTGTTCCCATTAAATTGTCGATTTCAATCTTTACCCGAAAAAGAGTAATTTTGCGAATTAAAAAAGAGTAAAATGTTCCCTTCAAACAAGAAAAAAATTATCAACGATCCTGTATATGGGTTTATTTCTCTGCCCGGAGGGATTATATACGACCTCATAGAGCATCCCTGGTTCCAGAGATTAAGAAATATACGT
>DUOU01000128.1 GCA_012838685.1 Bacteroidota bacterium
GCTCCCGTTGTTCTGGTAGGCGACAAAGTCTATGGCAGGTTATCTCCTGAAGATGTTAAAGGAATAATCCAGGAATATAAGAGCGCACAATAGGTTTTACCTCAAAATCTCGATATTCAGGAAGGGTGACCCACTAAGTCACCCTTCTTTTATTTCGGCCCTCTCTCCCAATATTTTCTTATTTAGACAAGGATCAATATCTTACCGCTAAAATTGGCAAACCTGGCCTGTTTGCCAATTCACTAAACGTTAAAGCCATTTTTTGAATACTTTATAATATATCAAAACATTGGATTACAATCTGAAAGAGAAAATAAAAATTTAACAAATTGCCTCTTTCTCTTGATCATAATTAAGCAACAATTTATCTTAATTATCTCTATATTTACACTTACATTTCTAAGACCGCTATTATTTATGTCAAACTTAAACTTCAGAATATGATCGGTAACATTATCCAGCTTGATGGAAGTAAATGTAAAGCTTGCTATTCTTGCATTCGGACATGCCCGGTAAAGGCTATTCATGTCCGTAAAAACAGTGTTTTTCCCCATATAGAGGAAAGCAGGTGCATAAACTGCGGAGTGTGTCTGGATACATGTGCTTATAATGCCATATCATATCTGGACTCTACCCAAGAGGTGAAAATGTTGCTGAATTCCTCTGATAAAGTGGCCGCTATATGCGCTCCCTCAATCACAGGTGAATTTACCGAGGTAAGTGACTACCGCAAACTTGTAAAAATGATCCGTCTTCTAGGCTTCAACTACGTCACGGAGATGTCATTCGGAGTTGATATAATAGCAAAAAAATACAAGGAACTCACATCGGACAATTTTAACGGCAGATATTATATTACAAGTAATTGTCCTGTTGTTGTCAATCTGGTTGAGAAGATATATCCTGATCTGACCGACAGCCTGGTCCCGTATGTTTCTTCGGCATTTGCTACAGCTTTGGCTATCAGAAACATCTATGGCAAGGATATTAAAATAGTCCATATAACACCCTGTATCGCCGCAAAAAAAGAGATTGCCAAATACGATGAGGATATTAAAATTGATTCAGTGCTGACATTCCAGGAGCTGAGAAAATTGTTCAATGATTATAATATCAGGGAGACTTTCAGTGAACACTCAGATTTTGATGAACCTTTGGGTTATAAGGGTAGAGCTTATTCAATCTCTTCGGGATTTATGGAGACAACCGGTCTCGAAACGGATTTATTGAACGGACAGACAATAACCGCTGAGGGAGCCGAAAATTCTATCGCCGCGGTAAAACAGTTCCTTTCCCATAATATAAGAATTAAGAGGAATTTCAATGTCTTTTTCTGTGATGGTTGTATTATGGGTCCGGGTACATCAAAATCCGGCGAGAAATATTTGCGACAATCAATGGTTATTGACTACATGAAAGAGGGTTTGGAAAACTTTGACCTGGAAAAATGGAACCAGAATATTAAAAAATATTCAAATAGCAAGCAACTTGAAACAAAATTCTCCAACAAGAAGTATGCTTTGCCCGTACCAGGAGAATACGAATTTAAGATCGCCCTCAACAATATAACACAAAAAAACAACCACAAAGAGGTCAATTGTGGGGCTTGTGGTTTCGAGAGCTGTAAAGGGTTGGCAAGGGCAATTGCACAAAATATCGCTATTCCTGAAATGTGCGTTACAAGCTCCCAAA
>DUOU01000129.1 GCA_012838685.1 Bacteroidota bacterium
ATAGCGTAAGAAAAGTTTCCTTCTGCCTTGGAGTTTTGTCCGATTGACGTTGAGTTCAATCCGTCGGCGTAAGCCTTAAATCCCATAGCTTGCGAGTAGTCGCCTTTAGCCCTGGATTCATATCCAACGACGAAGGAGTTTTCCCCTACATTTTCCGGATCTGTCACCAAAACCCTGCCGGCCATGAAAGCGTTGCTGAAAGGATACCAAAGTATCCTGTTCTCGGCCGGATCTATTATCGAGCTTGTTTCGTCCATGTTTATGTCGAAGTAGTTGTTTCCTCCCCCCTTGTCGATGTCCTTGAACCCCTGCACGGCGAAGCTACCCTTTATCCCCTTTCCGCCATCATCGGTATCGTTTATATAAATTCTGGAACTGTCCCGGGATATCCTCAAATATTCTTCTCCCGGGGATTTGAATCCGGTATTGAAGCTTCCCACCGCGAAGCTGCCCTTTATGCCCTTATCGGTATCATCGTTGTTTATATAGATCCTGGCGCTGTCGCCGCTCAGTATCATATAGTCGGTCTCGTTCCCCTTGCCGGAACCGAACCCCCTCACCGCGAAGCTGCCCTTTATCCCTTTGGCGCTTTCATCGTTGTTTATGTATATCCTGGCGCTATCGTTGCTCAACACCATGTAGTCGATTTCATCAGCTTTGCCGGAACCGAACCCTCTCACGGCGAAACTTCCCTTTATACCCTTGTCGGTTTCATCGTTGTTTATGTAGATCCTGGCGCTGTCGCCGCTCAATATCATGTAGTTGTTTTCTTCCGCCTTGCCGGAGCCGAACCCTCTCACCGCGAAGCTCCCTTTTATCCCTTTTTTGTTCGTATCGTCGAAAAAGACCTCGACCCCTTCGTTGTACACGGCGAATACGGTCTGTCCGGTGTTGTTCTTTACCTCGAAGAGCGGTTCCTCTCCCGCTCCGCCCTTATCTTCGATAACATTGAGCCTGCTTACCTCCCCGACCAGGTCGTAGGCCTTATCGGCTACCAGCGAGTAGGGAACAGAATATAAACCACTGGTTCCCACATCAATTCGTTGGGAGTTGTGAATTATAGTGTTATTGATATATAAAGGTTCACTACTCCAATCGATATCCTTGAACTCTGAAACTGTTCCTCCTATTCTCGCGCCTTTACCAACAATCAACGCTATCAGCCCGAATTGATTGGTCGTGACAGTATGTTTTTCTACCCATTGCTCTGATCCTGCGGCGTCTCGCAACGACAGTTCGACTGTTACTTCGGTATTGGCTATTATCGCCCCGGAGTCGTCCCTTAAAATGGCCTGGTATGAGAATCCTTGCGGCACTTCCTGGGCGAAGAGCGGTGTCGCTATTATCGCCCACACGAAAAAAACTGTGAATTGTTTCATGGTTAGAGGGTATTAACGATAATTTATGATATGGTGTAAAAAAGGATTACCGGCGCCAAATATATTAAGTTTTCGAATCATTTACGTGGCTTTTTCGCTGAAATATATAGGATACTTCAAAGAAGAATGCTTTATTTGTAATGGGTAAAGTTAAACAACACCCTTAATATCATCTGATATTAATAGATTATTAATTCAACGGATTGACAGGGGAGGCGCCAACAGTCGCCAATCCCCGTTATTTTCTTTTCTTGCTCGTTTTTTTATTGCCGTACCTGTCTACCGATGTTTTGTTGCTCTTGCCTTGACCGCTGTTTTTCCTGTACGGGGATTTGCCTGTTTCATACCGGAATCCATCCTTAATTCCGTGCTGATCTATCCAACTGTAGAACCAGTCATCTTTTCCGCCGCTTTTCTTCTTTTTTTTATCAGGATACTCTTTCCAATCTTTTTTTCCTCCATCCTGTCGCTGTTGTTTGTGGTTCTCGGATTCCCGGCTCTCTTCGACTACCACCTTCCGTTCATTGAACATGGCGTTGTTCAGGTTGGGTATCACCTCGTCGGCCCTGTCGGCGTCCATCTCAAAAAAGGAGAAGTTTTTCATTAGGTCTATTTTCCCCAATGCTACCTTCTTTCCTTTGGTGTTGTTGTTTATAAGTCCAATAAGCTGTTCGGGGAACAATCCGTCGGATTTGCCCAGATTGATGAAATAGCGGATGTAATTGCCGCTTCCGGAATGGTCATCGGAGCGTACATCTCTCTCCTTGCCTTTTTTTCCGAAATTCCGGTCTACCGGCGATATGATCTCCTCACCGTTGCGGTAGTCGCTCAAAAACTTGTCGAATTGAAGCGAAATCACCCTGCTCAACAGCTCTTCGCGGTCGAGTGACGATAATCTCTTCTCAACTTCGGGCAAAAGTTTTTCTATCTCCTGGTGTTTTGTGGCCACTGTCTCTACCTTTTTTACCCAGTGCATCAACTGTTTGTAGCAGATATCCCTTCCGGATGGTATTGGGAGGGCTTCAAAGGTTGTTTTTGCCTTTTTCTCGATTTTCCTTAGTTGTTGCCTTTCGCGCAGATGTACCAGTGAAAGTGATATGCCGGTTTTGCCGGCACGTCCGGTCCTTCCGCACCTGTGGGTGTAAATCTCGATATCATCGGGCAGGCTGTAGTTTATTACATGGGTGAGGTTATCTACGTCCAGACCGCGGGCGGCGACATCGGTAGCTACCAGCAACTGTAGGTTTCTGACCCTGAACTTCTGCATCACAGTGTCGCGCTGTGCTTGCGACAGGTCGCCGTGCAGCGCATCGGCGTTGTAGCCGTCGTTTATCAGCTTTGAAGCTATCTCTTGTGTCTCTTTTCGGGTTCTGCAGAACACTATTCCGTAAATCTCCGGTTCGTAGTCGGCTATCCTTTTGAGTACCTTGTATTTGTCCTTTGCCTGAACGAGAAAATATCCGTGAGAGACATTGGTGGCGGAGGCATTTTTTGTGCCTATGATAATCTCAAGCGGATCTATCATGTAGTTTTTGGCTATCGATGCCACCTCGTTCGACATCGTTGCCGAAAAGAGCAGTGTCCTTCTGCCTTCTGGAACCTCTTCCAGAATCTCGTTGATACTGTCAACAAATCCCATATCCAACATCTCGTCGGCTTCGTCCAGCACAACGGTACGCACTTTTTCCAGTTTCGCCGCTTTTCTCCCTATAAGGTCGATAAGCCTGCCGGGTGTGGCGACTATGATCTGTGCCCCTTTTTTCAGGGCTCTGATCTGTTGTTCTATGCTGGCTCCACCGTATACGGCCAATATTTTGAGTTGTCCGGTATGTTTCGCGAAACTGTTCAGGTCTTCCGTTATCTGCATACAGAGTTCCCTTGTGGGACATAAAATAAGCGCCTGTGTGTCGTCAATTCCCGTATCTGTTGTCATAACCAACGGCAATCCGAATGCGGCCGTCTTTCCTGTTCCCGTCTGCGCCAATGCTATAATATCCCTCTCCCCGTCAAGCATCAACGGAATAACCTTTTCCTGCACCGGCATGGGGCTATCGAAGCCCAACTCCTCGATCGATTTCAGGATATCGGGCGTAAAACCCATTTCTTCGAAATTTATCATTAATGTTTGTTATATATGAAGCGGCTTCCAGAATGGTTTTTGCCGCTGCTGCCGCTAATAATAGTGAACCCAGATACTCACAGCGAAAACCACGAAAACATCGCCCTGTTTTTAATAGGCCGCGAATATAGTCAAATTAATGAACTTTTTTGGGTTGCGTTTTTCTTTTTTCGCGAAAAGTCCAATAATCCCCAAAAGATCAAATAAGTTCGATCTCCTCCTCCTTTTCTATCGGCAAAAGTTTGCCATCTTCACATTTCAGTGTTCTTGCCGGAAATTTTCTGAGGATGGTTTGGTTATGCGTGGTGATGACAACGGCTCTGCCTGTTTTCGATATTTCCAGCAACAAATTGATGATGCCTTCGGATGTTTCGGGATCCAGGTTGCCGGTAGGTTCATCGGCCAGGATAATCTCCGGATCATTCAGCAGGGCCCGTGCAATGACGACCCTTTGCTGCTCGCCGCCGGAGAGCTGATGTGGCATCTTGTAACCCTTGAGTCCCATGCCGACTTTGTCCAGCACCTCGTCAATCCTATCTTTAATGTCAGCCTTGTTCTTCCATCCGGTGGCTTTGAGCACGAATTCAAGGTTCTCGTTTACGGTGCGGTCTATGAGCAACTGAAAATCCTGGAATACAATGCCCAACTTACGCCGCAGATGAGGGATATCCCTCTCTCTCAGTTTGGACAGATTATAGCCCGCTACGAGTCCTGTTCCCTCTTTCAGTGGAAGTTGGGCGTTGATAGTTTTGATCAGACTGGTCTTTCCGGAGCCCACCTTGCCCACCAGGTACATGAATTCTCCTCTGTTGACGGTAAAGTCAACATTCTTCAATACCAGGTGATCTTGCTGCCATATCTGGCAATTATGCAGTTCAATAATCGCATCTAATGAATGGGTCGCTTCCATAGTTCCGTACTTTTGACGCAAAGTAACAAAAGAATTGATAACTAACATTTGGATGTTGATAAATTACACAATAAAGCTTGTCGCCCCACTGTTTTATAGTTGTACTTTTACCGGGAAACAGTGTGTCCAATATTGCTTTTAATCAATGGTACACTCGCAAACGCATGAAATAATTGTTATGAACGGAAAAACTTTGTTTTTTGGTTGTCGCGGTGTTCCGGAACGGATAGCGGGAGCATATGCGGCTCTTTTGTTGTTTCTACTGGCCATACCTATAATATCGACCGGGCAGGTCCCCTTTACATCTTCAAATGTGGTATCGGACTTTGACAGGGGTATGGAGATGTTTTCAAAGGAGAAATACGCATCCGCGATAAGGTTGTTTGACGATTTTCTGGCGGGAGGTATGGCCTCTGTCCAACAAAAGTCGGATGCCCAATATTACGCCGCACTGTCGGCTATCAATCTGTTCAACCCCGACGCCGAAAAGAGAATGTTGGATTTTATTGGTGAACACGCCGACAGCCCCAACGTCAACGACGGTTATCTGGCTCTGGCCAACTATTTCTATCAGAACAAGAGTTATCGTAAAGCCATTGTTTACTACGAACTTGTAAACCGCCAGAAGTTGGATGCTCCTAAAATCGATGAATATTTTTTCAAGCTTGGCCATTCCCATTACCTTCAGGGCGAAAAATCCAGGGCTTTGCTGATGTTTTCGGAGATAAAGGATATTGACACCGAATATACCCAGCCGGCGTTGTACTACTTCTCGCAGATAGCTTATGAAGAGGAGATGTACGAGACCGCTTACGAGGGGTTCCGGCGGCTACAGGAGGATCCGACATTCAGTGAGATAGTTCCCTTTTATATTGTACAGATACTTTATATCAGGAAGGACTATGACCAGATCATAGAGATGGCTCCGGCGCTTCTGGAGTCGGCCGGGGAGGAGAGAGCGGTGGAGCTCTGCTCTTTTATTGGAGATGCCTACTACAACAAAGAGATGTACGCCGATGCGTTGCCCTATCTTGAGAGGTTCGCCTCCGCTTCAAGGATATCCACCCGCGAGAGTGAATACCAATTGGCATACTGTTATTATATGACCGGTAATATTGATGAGGCTATCAATGGATTTCTTGATATATCATCAAGAAACGACGCTCTCAGCCAGAACTCATGGTTTGTGTTGGGCGACTGTTACCTGAAACAGGGCAACAAGCAGAGGGCTCAGTTCGGGTTCGGTCAGGCGGCCAAAATGGAATTCGACAGAGAGATCAAAGAGGAGGCACTCTTCAACTACGCCAAAATAACCTATGAGACCTCCTATTCGCCTTTTGGAGAAGCGATTGCCTCTTTTCATGAGTATATCGACACCTATCCGGCATCTCCCCGGATACAGGAGGTGTACAACTATTTGGTATCAACATATTTGCAGACAAAGAACTATAAAGCGGCCTTGACATCGCTGGAAAAAATTACCAACAAAGATGCCAAAATAGAGGAAGCGTACCAGAAGGTTGCCTATTACAGGGGACAGGAACTTTTCAGGAACATGGAGCTCAACGCCGCCATAGATATGTTCGACAAGTCGCTGGAATATGGAAAATATGACAGACTTGTCAGGGCGGGCGCTATTTACTGGAGGGGAGAAGCCAAATACAGGACGGGAGATTACGAAAGCGCTAAAAACGACTATATAGAATTTATGGGCATACCGGGTGTCATGGCGTTGCCTGAATATATTTTGGTGCGATACAATCTCGGCTCGGCCTATTATAATCTGGGCGATTATAGCAATGCTCTCATCCATTTCCGCAACTTTGAGTCGGCTGTTGCCCAGGTGAGCGCCGACGTGATGGCTGATGCC